>CAXBDO010000062.1:0-9567 GCA_963974165.1 uncultured Aequorivita sp. | reverse complement strand
GCATCGTACAAATTGAAGTCAAATTGTGCATCCAGCATTCCTGTATTTATATAACTTCTAATCAATTCCGGGCTGCCATAAGTTTCACCTATTTGGAAAATAGGCCTGTCTGTACGCTCTTTTAATTTTTGGGTTAAAGTTCGCCAAAACTCAAGTTGAATGTGTTTTGTAGCATCGTGACGGAACCCATCCAAATCGTAATTAGTTACCCAGAATGCCGCTGAATCTGTCATTTTATCTACAACTTCGGGCTTACTGAAATCTAAGGTCGGCATAAAAGTATCAAACCAGGTGGTTAATCTGTGATCGTCCCAGCGTTCCGTGTTCAATGTGCCATCTGGCAAATACAACTCTGTAGCCCAATCTGGGTGTTCTTTGTAGAGCGGATGTTCTTGGTGAACGTGGTTTGCAACATAGTCTAAAATTACATTCAACCCTTTTTCGTGGGCGGCAGCAATTAGTTTTTTGAAAAGGGCTTCATCTCCAAAACGGTAATCAATTTTCGAACTGCTGGTAGGCCAATAACCGTGATATCCAGAGAATTTTGTGAGCGGATCTGGCCAAAGACCGTACGCTCCTTCTGGGTTTTGGGTAATTGGCGAAAGCCAAATAGTATTGATTCCGAGATCGGTAAAATATCCTTCATTAATTTTATCTAAAACACCCTGCAAATCACCTCCGTAATAGTTGGCTTTTGGCAAAATACTATCGTTAGCTACTTTTTTTGTGTTTTCTGGATCTCCGTCACGGAAGCGATCTACCATTAAAAAATACATAATTTGAGAATGGAAATCGGTTCGGGTTAATTTTGAAGCATCTGTAATTACCTTTCCGTCTTCAAGGGGAATTAATAAATCGTTCGTTCTTCCAAATGGATTAGCGCCATACACCCGAATATAATTGCGCTTGTTTCCGGTTTTGGGAATTTTTACCGAATAGGAATTTCCTTCACTCTTTACATTTTCCGAAGAAAGCAAAACATTATCCAAATAAACCAAAACATTTGAAAGCGGTTTTGTTGAAGAAAATGTAAATCCGTCGTCAGTAACTTTTTTAGTTTCAAGCACGGCCAATTCCGCTTCGTTTGTTGGTATGGAAAGCAAAGAATTTGTGCCTCCCATTCCATTCGATGTAGTTTTCGAATTTGCAGGATCGGGCATTTCCTTGCCGTTATTAATTATAATATATTGATAATCGTCGCCGGAAACGGTGGCTTCAAATTTCCAATTTCCATCGGAATACTTCATTTCAGCAGGTTGCCAGCTATTGAATTCACCCTTAATTTTTAAATCTGAATACTTTTTTTCATTATCGGGAATTGTAATCGCAACCGTTTGCTTTTCACTTTTAAAAATAGGAATGTCATTGGCAACTCCTTGTGTCCAAATACGAATATTTGAAACATACGGTGTGGAGTCTGAAGTTTGAATTTTCAGTAAATTGTTCTCCTTTTGAAGTTCAAATTTTAAAAAATTGTTGTTTTCAACTGAATCGATTTCAGAAACTTCCAGAAAGTAATCTGACAACAAAAGGGTGTCTTCAGCATTTTCCAAATACATTGGAGTAGCGGTTCCTATTATAACTGATGACTTCCAATTATTGTTTTCTTCCTTCGTGTTACAGGAAATAATTGAAAGAGAAAGAATACCGAAAAAGAGGATGTTTTTCATAGTAATCATTATTTGATTTCAATAATCATTGAGGTTTTTGCCGGAATTGCAATTTGGTTTTCAAAAGAAATTTCTTTTTCAGAAATAATATCTGTACCTGTTTTAGATCCCTTCAATCCTTCTGAAAATCTTGCAGGCGCAATCGTCTTCGGTTCATCTGAATTATTCAAAATAACCATCACAGTTTCTGAATCATTATATCTAAAATAAACGTACACATTTTCTTGAGGTAGATAATGAAGAAATTTACCCATGTGCATCACGGTTTTAGACTTTCGCCAATTGAGGACTTTCTTTAAAAAATTGAAATACTCATTTTGTTTTTCAGTTCTTCCTTCTTTTTTAAATGAGTTTTGGGAATCACCTGCCCAGCCACCCGGAAAATCCTTACGGATATCTCCATCGCCTTTTTCGCGAGTTCCGGTCATCCCTATTTCATCGCCATAGTATAATTGCGGAATTCCGCGTACGGTTAAAATAAGTGTCATCGCCAGTTTATATTTGGCGATATCTTCTTTATAAATTTGATTAATCCGTTCCGTATCGTGATTGCCCGCAAACACTAAAACATTATTGATGTCTGGGTATAAAAAATCGTTTGTAAAGTTGTCATATGCGCGCTGCATTCCAATATCCCAGCCTTCATTTTCAGAAAACATTGTCATAATACCATCGTGCAACGTAAAGTCCATTACCGAAGGTAAATTTGAGTTGTAATTCTGCAAAGCCGCAATTTTACTATCTTTTTGCCAATAAGCAATTTGCGCTTGGTTATGCATCCAAACTTCACCAACTATATTGAAGTTTGGGTATTCGTCCATAATTGCTTGCGTCCAATTTGCAATTCCATCTTTGTCGTTATATGAAAATGTATCAACGCGAAGCCCATCCAAACCAGCATATTCAATCCACCAAATGGCATTTTGAATCATATATTTTTGAAGTAACGGATTTGCCTGATTCATATCTGGCATGGTTACATCAAACCAGCCATTCATACAATTAACAGCATCAATTTTTGAAGCATTTAAATCGAACTGCGTGCTCATATGATAATTACTTCGTTTAAAACCATTTTCTCCCTCAGGCCATATATGAAGCCAATCTTTGGCAGGTAAATCTTGAACAATCCAATGTTTGCTTCCCCAATGGTTGGTTACATAATCCATAATTAATTTCATGTCTCGCTTATGAAGCTCGTCTGCCAATTTTTTATAATCGGCATTGCTTCCGTAGCGCGGATCGATTTTATAAAAATCGCTCTGAGCGTAGGTATGGTAACTATATGTGGGCTCATTGTCCTCAAGCATTGGCGTACTCCACAGCGCAGTAACACCTAGCTCTTCGAGGTAATCCAAATTGTCAATGATTCCTTTAATATCGCCGCCGTGTCGTCCCCCAGAATTGCTTCGGTCTACTTTTTCTGCCATTTCTTTTACCGAATCATTCTCTGGATTTCCGTTGGCAAAACGATCTGGCATTAAAAGATAGATAGCATCAGAAGCATCAAAACCTTTTCGTTGCGCAGAACTTTCCTCGCGTTGTTTCAACTCATATTTATAGGAAAATTGAGTTTTACCTTTTTTCTGAAATTTTAATTGAAATATTCCCGGTGCTACATTTTTTGTATCAACAGTAACAAAAATATAGTTAGGGTTTTCAACCTTCTCAATTTTCAGAATTTTCAGCCCTTCAACTGAAACTTCAAAATTTTGAATGTTTTTGCCATAACAAAGAAGTTCAAGTTCACTGTTGTTCATACCACTCCACCAAAATGGCGGTTCCACTTTTGGAGTTTGCGCCAATAGATTTATGGTGAAAAATAAAATTATAACACTTAGATAGTACTTCATAATTAAACAGTTATTTCTGTATTTGGTAATATAACAATGGGCTTTTCATTTACGAAAATTTGCAATTCGGAATCTCCTTCTAATATAAATTTATGCGCAGTGTGCGATACACAAACCGTTATAATATTACCTCGGAAGTTTATTTTGAATTTATACTTTTCCCACTGTTTTGGAATTTGAGGAGTGAAAGAAAGTGTACCATCCACAACACGCATGCCGCCAAAACCTTCAACAATACTCATCCAGGTTCCAGCCATACTTGTAATATGACAGCCTTCGTGAACTTCCTTATTATAATCATCAAGATCTAATCTAGAGGTTCGTAAATAGAATTGATACGCCTGTTCCATCCTGCCAAGTTTTGCAGCCAAAATACTATGGACACAAGGCGATAATGAAGATTCATGAACAGTTAAAGGTTCATAAAAATCGAAATTCTTTTTAAGTTCTTCGGAAGAAAAATGATCTTCGAAAAAGTAAAACCCTTGCAGCACATCGGCCTGTTTTATAAAGGGTGAACGTAAAATTCTGTCCCAAGACCATTTTTGGTTTATAGGTCTCTCGGCATTGCTAAGTTCAGAAACTGGCTTTAATTCCTTATCTAAAAAGCCGTCTTGTTGTAAATAAACATCGTGCGCCTCTGAATAAGGAAAATAGAGATTTTCTGAAACCTCTTTCCATTTTGAAAGCTCCGCTTTTGAGAGCTTCGTTTTGTTCATTACACGAACATAATCGTTATCGTATTCCTTTTCCAAAATTTGAATATTCTGGAGTGCATATTTAATACACCAAGCAGCAATATAATTTGTGTACCAGTTATTATTTATATTGTTTTCATATTCATTGGGGCCAGTAACCCCTAGAATTACGTACTTATTTTTCTGTTCTGAAAAGGTTGCGCGTTGATGCCAAAAGCGGGCAATACCTATTAATACTTCAATACCTTTTTGGATTATATATTCATAATCTCCTGTAAAACGATGATAATTGAAGATAGCAAAGGCAATTGCGCCATTTCTATGGATTTCCTCAAAAGTTATTTCCCACTCATTATGACTCTCCTCCCCATTCATAGTTACCATTGGGTAAAGTGCCGCACCATTCGTAAAACCTAGCTTTGCGGCGTTTTCAATGGCTTTTTCCAAATGACGGTAACGATACGTCAATAAATTTTTGGCTACGCTATAATCTTTGGTTGCCATATAAAAAGGGATGCAATAAGCTTCTGTATCCCAATAGGTGCTTCCGCCGTATTTTTCACCAGTAAAGCCTTTGGGTCCAATATTAAGTCTGGAATCTTTCCCCAAATAGGTTTGATTTAACTGAAAAATATTGAATCTGATTCCTTGTTGCGCCTTTATATCGCCTATAATTTCAATATCTGCCATGTGCCAGATTTTCGCCCAAGCTTCTTTTTGAAATTCTTTCAACTTAGAAAACCCCAGAGACATTCCTTTGGCGATAATTTCTTTAGCCACCTTATTAAGATTTTCATTTTCATGGTATAACGAAACGGTATAGCCAGCATATTTTTGAAGAACCGCTGCTTCACCTTTGCTAACCTTTACTTTATATTGAAATGAAACTTTTTTATCAGTTTGCTGTTTCGAAGGAATGGTTTCTATTTCTTTTGAATTCAGCAGCAACTTAGACCCCATAAACGTGGAGATATTGAAGTCTGTTTTCATTGTACGCGATCTAATAAATGCGCAATTATTTTCTGTCGAAATTTGTAAAGTATCCCAGAATTTATCGTTCCAATTGGTATCCTGATTGGTTATACCAGCATCTAGATAGGGTTCAAAAATAATTTCGGCATCTCCATTAAGCGGAACAATTTCATAGTTAATAATTCCGAGCTCATCAAAATCCAATGAAAGAAATCTAGTGCTCTCAACCTTTACTTCCACTCCATTTTGAAGCGTTGCGTTAAACGAGCGCAAATAAAAGCCCTCTTTCATATTCAACTCCCGACGGAAGTTAGATACAGATTTACATTTGTTAAGATCTAATGATTCCCCATTAATTTTAACCGATATTCCAATCCAGTTTGGTGCATTCAATACTTTTGCAAAATATTCTGGATAGCCATTTTTCCACCAACCCACTCTGGTTTTATCTGGATAATAAACCCCTGCAATATAACTGCCCTGAAAACTCGGACCAGAATAATCCTCTTCAAAATTGGCACGTTGGCCCATGGCACCATTGCCAAGACTGAAAAGACTTTCAGACGATTGTACTCGGGTTTTATCAAAACCTTCTTCAATTATTGACCAATTGCTTGGTTTTATATAATCTTGATTCATTATAATTCTATATTCTTTTAACGTTCAATTAATTGTTTCAAAAAAGCGGAATCCATTTCAGTAAAATTTCTGAAAACGTAATCTGCTTCTTTTAAAATTTTCTTTTCTCCAATACCAATACTTATCATTCCAGCAATATTGGCAGCCTTTATACCCGCGAGCGAATCTTCAAAAACAATACAGTTTTTGGGTTCAATATTTAAGTGTTCTGCGGCCTTTAAAAAAACCTCTGGATCTGGTTTTGCTTTTGAAACATTATTACCATCAACAATAACTTCAAACGCATCCAAAAGGTTCACCTTTTCGAGAATTGCCCGTGCATTTTTACTTGCCGAACCGAGAGCTAATGGTTGCCTATTTTCCTTCAAAAAATTTAGGACTGAAGCCACATCAGGCAAAATTTCAGAATCGTCCATTTTTGATATATAATCGAGGTAATCACCATTCTTTTCTGCCAGTACTTTATTGAAATCCGCTTCAGATAAAACGATACTTCCCCAAGAAAGAATTTTTTCTAAAGAGGCAATTCTACTAACGCCTTTTAATTGTTCATTTTCCACTTCTGAAAAAGGAATATTTAAGCTGGCTGCCAATTTTTTCCATGCTAGGTAGTGGTACTTTGCAGTATCTACAATAACACCATCAAGGTCGAATATGAAGCCTTTTTGTTTATTCATTTATATTTATTCGTTTTAGCGTTTTTACACGAAGGGTTAAGATACCCGCAAGTATCATAGAGAAACCTCCAACCACAAGGGCGTAAATAGGTTCGCTATTAAAAAAGTTTTTGACAATAAATCCGAGGATGGTTGCTGCTACTATTTGTGGAATAACTACAAAAAAGTTAAATACGCCCATATAATAGCCCATTTTAGCAGCCGGAAGCGAGCCTGAAAGCATTGCGTACGGAATTGATAATATACTCGCCCATGCTACGCCTACTCCCACCATTGCGAGCAGAAGGCCAACCTTATCGCTTAAAAAGTAAATGGAAATTAAGCCCACACCACCCATACAAAGCGCAAAGAGATGGGTGAATTTATTACTCGTTCTGGCAGCTAGAACTGGCAACAGAAAAGCTACTGCAGCAGCCACACCATTATAAACGGTAAACATTACCGGCACCCAATCTGCTGCGTCATTGTAAATTTTAGAAGTAGTATCATGCGAGCCAAAAACGTGACCTGTTACGGCCTGGGTAGTATAAATCCACATGCTGAAAAGTGCGAACCAAGAAAAAAACTGCACCCACGCCAACTGCTGCATGGTCTTTGGCATGTTTAGCAAATCTGTAATAATTATAGTAAACCCATTTCTGATTTTTTGTCTTCGAAGTTGCGAAACAATAATGAACAGAAGGCCCGTAAACATTAAACCTATAAAGAGTATGTATAGCGTTTTGTCTAAGTTTTCTAGATAAAGAAAAGTAGTAGAGCCAAGGCCTACCAGTAAAAAGACTAACCCAATTACGAATTGTTTTTTTATATTTTTTTCCAAATCGACGCCTATTAGCGTTGCTTGGTTTTGAGCAATTTTAGATTGTTCAAAAGCTTCCAACTGTGCAGGTGTATATTCTTTACTTTTAAAGACCGTCCAAAGTACTGCAAAGAGAAAAACGATACCACCCACATAAAACGACCATTTTACCGAAGGCGGAATAATGCCCTCTGGCGCGGTATTGTCCAATCCAATCCAATTGGTGAAGACATAAGGCAATAATGAACCTACCACGGCTCCCACCCCTATAAAGAAGCTCTGCATGGCAAAACCCAGAGTTCGTTGCCGTTCCGGCAAATTATCACCCACGAAAGCTCGAAAAGGTTCCATAGAAATATTTATGGATGCATCCATAATCCATAAGGTACCAGCCGCAATCCAAAGCGTTGGAGAGTTGGGCATTATAAAAAGAGCAATAGAAGAAAGTATGGCGCCCACAAGAAAGTAAGGTCGCCTTCTGCCCAAACGTGTCCAGGTTCGATCACTAAAATATCCAATTATAGGTTGAACCACGAGACCTGTAACAGGAGCTGCAATCCAAAGTATTGGAATTTGATCTAGACTTGCGCCCAGGGTTTCAAAAATTCTTGAAGTATTAGCATTTTGAAGGGCGAAGCCAAATTGGATGCCCAAGAAACCGAAACTCATGTTCCAGATTTCCCAAAAACTTAATTTAGGTTTTTGCATATCGATAACTTTAAGTCTTTCGATAAGCACTGAGACTTATCAAAAACATTTTTATGGGAAGTAAAAATATAGTCTCGATAGTCTAAGGGTGTAAATATATAAATTTTTATATAGGCGAATGTTAAATTTTAGAAGTTGATTCTCTTTCTATTAATTCCGTTTCAATAATTACGGTTTCGAATTCATTTTCAACATCTTCATTTTCAATTCTGTTGATAAGCAAATGAGCTGATTTTTCGCCCAACTCTTTTCCGTGTTGACTTACCGTACTAAGACTGGGATTGGAATATTTAGATAGAAGGCCATCCGTAAATCCAATTACTTTAAGAGATTTAGGAATTTCTTTACCTAATTTTCTAGCTACATTCATTGCAGTAATGGCATAAATTTCATTCACGGCAAAAATTCCGTCAAGCTGTGGATTTTCAGATAAAAATCTTGCCACTTCTTTTTCTAAAGCTTCCATTTGGTTTTCATCATTCACTTCATCAGAAAGTTTTAAAATGAATTTTTCATTCATTGTAATATTTCTTTCCTGCAGCGCATTTTCATAGCCACTCGTGCGAAGTTTTCCAACATTTACGTGGTCTTGTGTAGTAATTATTCCAATGTTTTTACACTGCATATCCAGCAATTTCAGCACAGCTTTACACGCGCCTTCCACATCATCTACAATTACTTTATCACATTTTACTTCGTTGATTGTTCGGTCAAACATTACAATTGGCATGCCTTGCCCTATAGTTTCAGTAAGGTGATGGTAATCTTTTAAAAGTTGGGTTTCTTTCGATACACTTAAAATAAAGCCATCAATACTGCCATTGGCAAGCATTTCCATGTTGATTACTTCTTTTGTAAACGATTCATTTGAAAGGCCAATAATAACATTGTAGCCTCGTTCATTTGCAACTTTTTCAATTCCACTGATTACCGTGGTAAAAAAGTGGTGGACGATTTCCGGAATAATTACCCCAATAGTCTTTGTCTTGCGGTTTTTAAGACTTAAAGCAATATTATTAGGTTTAAAATTATAGAATTTGGCAAAAGCCTTTATTCTTTGACGGGTATCGGTGCTAATTTCTGGATTATCACGAAGCGCTTTTGAAACAGTTGAGACTGAAACATCTAACTCTTTCGCAATCTTTTTGAGGGTTAATTTTTGCACGTTTTAATATCAATAATGAGTTCTAAAGGTATTAAAGAATATTTAAAATTAAGGGTATAGAATTTTTAATCCTTCAAAAATTAGGCTTTATAATGCGATTAATGTTAAAATTGACAAACTTATTAACACGAAAACGTTTTCGTAAGCCGTAGTGTTAAAGAAATGTTACCATATGTTAATTATTCAGTTAAATTTGGAAGAGGAAGTAAAAATATAATCTTATAAATAATTCTAAATCAACAATTTAAGATAAAATGAAAAAAATCATACAAAGTTTATTATTCCTACTACTCTTTCCTTTGGCGGTGATGGCACAAAGCGTTTCAGGAACGGTACAAGACGGCGCGTCTAACCTGCCTATTCCAGGAGTAAACGTAATAGTGAAA
>CAXBDO010000061.1:0-9634 GCA_963974165.1 uncultured Aequorivita sp. | reverse complement strand
TGTAGTTTTTATTTCTAATCCTTACCTTAGAAAGCTAAATAATAAGGCTGTGGATATTATTTATTGAAACAGACAATGTAGCAACAACACCTAAAAAACATACTGATGAAAGAGCAGCCGCTATTTAATTTTAAGGTAAACAAAGAAACGAATACCATTCACGTAGAAAGGGAATTTGCGACCGCGCTGCCATTGGTCTGGGACGCATTTACAAAACCCGAAATTTTGGACCAATGGTGGGCACCAAAACCCTGGAAATCTATAACAAAATATATGGACTTTAAAGTGGGCGGCCGCCGTTTTTACGCTATGGTAAGCCCTGAAGGACAGGAACATTGGTCAACCCAAGATTTTACGGCCATCAACCCTAAATCCCATTTTAAATTTGTGGATGCATTTGCAGACCAAGATGAAAATCTAAACCCCGATCTTCCAAGCTCTGAATGGGAGCTAAATTTTTCCTCAGAAAATGGTGTTACTTTAGTTAGTATTACTGTAAAGCATAAGAGTTCAGCGAATTTGGAGCAGATGATGCTTATGGGCTTTGAAGGCGGATTTACTATGACCTTAAACGAATTGGAAACCATTTTACAATCATCCCGATAAATAGCAGCATCACTCACCCGTCTTTCGTAATTCATCGCCCGTCATCCATCATTCAAAACCAAACTAACCATAAACAAATCAAAATGAAGAACTTATTTTTAATTTTAATCGGACTCTTAACCTTCAACGGATTTTCACAAGATTATTTACTTGCTGATGAAAATTCAGATAAAAGTATGATAGCAGATTTTATTCAGAAAGCTATCACAGAAAAAAAGTTGAATAAAAACCCAGTTATTGTAGTAAATGAGAGAGTTTTAAAAGACGATGAATTGGACGAATTAAATTTCTACAAGTCCGATATTATAGAACTGGAACTTGTAGCTATGGACAATCCCCAAATGGTTGAAATATATGGCAAACAAGCCTTAAACGGAATTTTGCTAATTGAAATAAAACCAATTCAAGAAAAAGCTTCAAAAAGTATTTCAGACAGTAAAGTATTATATCTATTAGATGAAAAACCTGTTTCTAAAACTGAACTAGAAACAATAAGTCCCAACGATATAGAATCAATTACTGTTATCAAAAACAAAGACGAAATAGCGAAATATACATCAGATGAATATGACGGAATTATAATTATTAACATGAAGAAATCAGAATAAACGATTAATGACACAGTAAAATTATAAATTCAAGCATTTAGTCAAGGCAGAGACCACAATAACAATTAATAGCTATTTATGAAAAACACAATTTACCTAGGCATTCTAATTTTAATATTTTCCTGTTCTTCTAGTAAAAAGACAGTTATTACAAGCCTGAAAAATAATCAGGTATTTGATATAACGGAAATTTCCACAGATCCAACATATGGTATATCGGAGAAAAATCCAATTCAAGTGGGCGGAATAGATACAAAAGAAGGGCCTTTAAATGAAAGAAGATTTTTAAATGCTTTGGCAGGTCCAAATGGAGAAGATATTATTTACCATAGAGCGGGAAGTTGTTGCCCCATTGAAAGTAAAAATGATCCTTTTGGCTTTGGAAGTGTACTGTTAGATAATTATCGAGTAACGTGGGAAGGAGCAAAAGACACTATCTCGATTTACATCAATATGTATGACTCTGGAATTTTAAAAGCACCAGTGGGCTTTACTATAAAAAAATAAAATTACTTACTACACTTGAATTAAATAATTGAAGGACCATAGCTATTGTCGGCATTTTAGGAAACTTCAATTTTATATACGCTGCAGATAGAACTTGTATTTAATACTTCAATTAACAGTAATATTCTTTATAAGGTTCGCCTCCCTTTAACAACCTCCACCATATATCTTTCCTCAAAATTGCCCAATTAGTTTTTTCAATTTCATTATATTACCATTACGGCTGGCCACTTTGTTCTTTTCAATATAATTCACTCTTAAATTTAAAATATGTCTACCACAAATTATCCAAAATCATTCTCGCACATCGGGATAACGGTTCCAAAAATAAATGAAGCCGTTAAGTTCTATTCAGAAGTAATGGGCTGGTACATAATTATGGAGCCTTCCACCGTAAAAAAGGAAAGGGATACCGCCATTGGCCAGATGTGCATAGACGTTTTTGGCGACGACTGGACCGAATTTGAAATTGCCCATTTGGCAACCTCAGACGGCATTGGCATTGAATTGTTCTCCTTTCCGCACGGCATTAAGGAAGCTCCAGAATTCAACCCCTTTAATACCGGACTTTTCCATTTTTGCGTGCAGGATCCAAATATTGAGGAGCTAATTGCCAAGATTGAGGCCTATGGCGGAAAACAACGTATGCCCATACGCGAATACTATCCTAACGAAAAGCCTTTTAAAATGTGCTATGTAGAAGATCCCTTCGGCATTGTGTTCGAAATCTATACCCATAGCTATGAGCTTACCTATTCGTCTGGCGCATATTCAAAATAAAATCTGTAAAATAAAGTATAATTAAGTCGAAATAGAGAAACACAACACTATGAAATTAGGTGCATTTTCAATTAGTTTGAGCGTAAAAGATTTAAAAATATCGAAAGAGTTTTATGAAAATTTAGGCTTCCAGGTTCTTGGAGGTAAAATGGACCATAATTATCTTATTATGAAAAATGAAAATTCCATTATCGGACTTTTTCAGGGTATGTTCCAAGGGAATATATTAACCTTTAATCCAGGTTGGGATGAAAATGCCAACAATCTTGAAAACTTCGACGATATTCGGCAAATTCAGAAGCAATTAAAAAACAAACAACTTGCCCTTACGAGCGAGGCCGACGAAAAAACCGAAGGGCCAGGGAGTCTAACGCTTACCGATCCCGATGGGAATGTAATCTTGATAGACCAACATCGTTAATTAAAATATGAAAGCAAACGGAAATACGATACCTGAAATTCTAGCCCAAATACCTGAAGCTAGAAAAGAGGCATTTAACCGCCTGCATACGGTTATAATGGAAAATTTGCCAAAAGGTTTTGAACCTGGCATAAGTTATGGCGGCTTGGGCTATGTGGTGCCACACACAATTTATCCTGCAGGCTACCATTGTAAACCCTCAGAACCTTTGCCCTTTGCTGGCATAGCCTCGCAAAAAAACTCCATCAATTTTTACCATATGGGCATATATGCCGACCAAAAACTTTTGGATTGGTTTGTAACCGAATATCCCAACCACAGCAAACAGAAATTGGACATGGGCAAAAGTTGTGTACGGTTTAAAAAGCTGGAAGAAATACCTTATAAGCTAATTGGCGAATTAATGCAAAAAATGAGTGCGCAACAATGGATTGAGATTTACGAAAAGAACATCAAAAAGTAAGATTCAGGTATTAGCCTTTTGAATTTTTCAAACGAAATCCGTTTATATATAATAGAAAAAAGCCTTCAATGAAGGCTTCTTTTTTTGGTTGGTATGGTTCTGCTTCTATTGTAAACTGGCGGTAGGTTCTTTATCCTCCGCCTTGTTGATTACAGACATATCGCGAACGCATTGGTATTTGCCGTCGCGCTTTTCGAAATAAGACATATAATACCCGCTGTCGGTTTGGGTGCCGGTAGAATCCAACTGCGTCCACGAGCCAATTTCCACAGCCATATCGCCTTCGGCAAACAAATCTACTACCTTATACACATTGGAGCCGCCCAAGGTATCGGACGCAAACCCTTCCGCAATCTTTTCACGGATGGTTGCACGGCCTGATGCTGGAGGCTGATTGCGGCTATAGCTTACGGCATCTTCACTGTAATAAGCCGCCACGGCGTCGGCATCCTTGGCCTTTTCGGCTGCGGCAAATGCATCCTCCATAGCCTGAATCTCTGTTCTAAGTGCCTCCATGTCTATTGGCTCTTCCTGTGCTTCTGCCTTTGGCCCATCGTTACAGGCTGTAAAAGCAAAGCTGAGCATTAGCAAAAAACTAACTAATTGAATTGTTTTTTTCATAATTAAAATGGTTTTAGTTTGAAGTAGGAAAGTACGAAAAATTCCGACGCGCCCCACACCTATCACATTGATTTATAGCGCTATGTTCTTAAAAAAAGCGTTGAACTATTCAAAATGAATTCGAATCTTGCTGGCCCATTGTTATTTTTTAAGAAGAAATCGAAGAAAATTAGCCAGCTTTCATACTTCAACACACATTTTCTATTCGGTATCTATTTGCTAAATTAGTGCCCTCCTCTGCGTAAAGTGGAAATCAATCCAACCCAAAAATGACAGCAAGCGAATTTATTGCAACCTTGGAAAGTATTGGCCATGATTATCCTGCCGGCATTCCCAAAAGAGAGATTTTTGCATTGGCGAAAGAATTTCAACTTTTGCCAGTGCCTGAGGTCATAAAATTACTTCACGATAAAAATTACGACCATAGGCTTGCCGCAATTTCCATTTTAGATTGGAAGGCCCGCAATAAAAAAACGAGCCCCGAAGAAAGACAGGCCATTTATTCGGCCTATTTAGACAACCACCAATTTATAGACGATTGGGGCATGGTAGACAGGGCGGCGCCCTATGTGGTTGGTGGCTATTTATTTGATAAGGATAAGGCCCCGCTCTACCGCCTGGCGGCTTCCAGAAATGCCATGGAACGCCGAACTGCCATAGTAAGCACGTATTTTTTTATACGAAAAGGAGAGATTGAGGACACCTTCAAAATTGCCGAAATACTCGTACACGATCCCGAACATTTTGTACAGACTGCCGTTGGCAGTTGGATTCGCGAAGCGGGCAAAAAAGACGAGGCCAAGCTGCTCAAATTTTTGGATGCCCACGCCGCTACGATGCCAAGGGTAGCCCTGCGATATGCGATCGAAAAATTAAATCCCGCTAAACGGAAATACTTTTTGGAACTCGGCAAAAAATAAATACACCTCAAGGCCCCATTAAATAACCAACAATAACCATCATCCTCAAATGCCCGAAAATTACCACAGCAAAATTGAATCTTATTACGACGAATCGTTACGCGATTACGAAATTGTTTGGCAATTAAAGCATTCGCTGGCCTTGCACTATGGTTATTGGGACAAAGACACCCGCACCCACCGGCAGGCCCTGTGGAACATGAATTACGAAGTGGCCAAAAATGCGCAGATAAAACAAACTGACGCCGTGCTGGACGCAGGCTGTGGGGTTGGTGGCACTTCATTTTTTTTGGCGAACAACATTGGTTGCAGGGTGCACGGCATTTCGCTTTCGCAGGCGCATATTAATCGCGCCCAGCAATATAAGCCAGAAAACGACCCTAATAACCTAACCGAATTTTCCTGCCAGAATTTTTGCGAAACCAATTTCGCCGATAATACCTTCGATGTGGTTTTCGGCATTGAAAGTATAGTGCATGCCTCCAACAAGGCAGATTTTTTAAAAGAGGCATTCCGCATCCTAAAACCTGGGGGCCGACTCCTTATTTCCGACTACTTTCTAAGGTTGCCCAATGGCGATAAGGAAAAGCAAATTTTAAGAAAATGGGCAGATTCCTGGGCTATAGATGATTTTATTTATGAAGATCAATTCCTAAAGGATGTAAAGCAAGCAGGGTTTAAGCCCTTCTTCCTAAAAGATATTTCGAAAAATGTGGAGCCATCCATCAAGCTGATGCACCGCTCCTACTATCCCGGAATTATAATCAGCCGGGTTTCCAATTTCTTTGGCTATAGAACTGCCAAGCAAGTAGAGAACAGCAAGTCGGGTAAATTTCAATATTTGGCATATAAGCAGGGCGTCTGGAAATACAAACATTTCCTTGCCTTTAAAGCTGCGGAAAATTCCTATAATTCTTTAGAGGATTTCGTAACCCAACAGCCCCCATTCGAAAAATTCATAGACACCGAAACCCTAAAAGACCGCTTCCCCATCATCTCCAAAAAAGGCTTCTCCCCCCGCAATATCATTAAAAGAGCCACTTATTATTATTTGGAAAAGGGGATTGTTGGTTGATGGTTGATGGTTGTTGGTTGTTGGTTGTGGGTTGATAATAGCTAGGTGGTAGGTTTTAGGTGTTAGGGGTTGTTTACTGTTCGTTGAACTGTAAATTTTCAACTTTGAATTATTAAACCTTTTAACAGAAGTTGAAACTTTCAACATCTAAACTTCTAAACTTGAAACTTTTTAACTTTTCAACTTTTCAACTTTTCAACTTTCTAAACTTTTAAACTTCTAAACTTGAAACTTGGAACCTGAAACTTGAAACTTTTCCCCTTTCTAAACTTTCTAAACTTTCTAAACTTTCTAAACTTTAAATTTTCAAACTTCTAAAATTAAAAGCGTGTTAAAAAAAAAGCCGGAATTTGTATAGGTCGCAATTGGGGTGTAATTTCAGTATTAAAAGAAAATTAGTTACACAAGCTACACAATGCAAACCTGTTAAAAATTCTGTTATGAAAAAAGAACCTATTTGGGAACTAAATTCCGAAGCATCCAATTTTCCGCAATTGGCAAATGATATTGAAGTAGAAGTAGCAATTATTGGAGGGGGAATAACCGGCATTAGCACAGCGCAACTTTTAAAGGAGAAAGGGATTAATGTCGCAGTTTTGGAAGCCCATAGTGTTGGCAAGGGCACCTCTGGCAGAAGTACGGGCAATTTATATACCGTCTGCGAATACACCTTAAAGGAATTGAAACAAAAATATAACCTAGACGTAGTGCGCCAAGTAATTGAGTCGCGTAAAATGGCGTTAGATCATATAGAAACAAACATTCATAGTTTGCAAATAGACTGCGATTTTAAAAAACAGTCTATGTATATTTTCGATAATGATGATAGCATTGATTTTGACCAGGAAGAAACTATAGCCAAAAAGGTTGGATTGCCCTATACACCCTTAAACAAACAAGACTTCCCCTTTAATTATAAAAGAGGGATTGAATATAAAGAGCAAGCACAGTTTAATGCCCTAAAATATGTTCAACAAATGGTTAAGCATATACAAGGCGAAGGATGTATGATATATGAAAACAGCACGGTCCTTAAAATTGACGAGAAGGAAGATGCTATAATTTTAAAGACAGAAAAAGGAAATGTAAAAGCCAGATACATTATCCACGCTACCCACACCCCAAAAGGATTGCAGGTGCAATACCATACTACCCTCGGTCCGTATCGCGAATACGGAATTGCGGCAAGATTGAAAAATGACAACTATCCAGAAGGGATTTTTTGGGGGTATTACGATAGCAAGAAATACTCCATACGTTCGTACAAGACCACAACCCATACCTATTTAATCTGTGTTGGTAGTATGCACAAAGTTGGGCAGGCCAAAAACAACCAGGAACATATTGATGAATTGATAGCCTTTGTAAAACGTTATTATAATGTGGCGGAAATAACCCACGCCTGGGGCGCCCAAAATTACAAACCCGCAGATTTATTGCCTTATATTGGGGTGAAAAGTGAAGGTTCAAAACAATATATAGCCACCGGCTTTTCCGCTGATGGATTAATCTATGGCGTTACAGCTGCTATGATATTAGTAGATCAAATTGCGGGCGAACAAAATCCGTATTCCGAATTATATAAGGCCTCCCGACACCAACCCCTAAAAGCAGCCGAAAAATTTACCAAGGAAAACCTTAATGTCGCCGCCCAAATGGTAAAAGATCTGGCCACTGGCATCGGGAACGAGAAGGATGATATAGCTCTTGGCGAAGGAAAAATTGTTCAAAGCGGCGCAAGTAAATTGGCCGTCTATAAGGATGGCGTCGGTAACGTAACCGTTCTCTCTGCCCTTTGCCCCCATATGGGCTGTGTAGTACATTGGAACAATGCCGAAAACAGTTGGGATTGCCCCTGCCATGGCAGTAGGTTTAGCTGCACCGGAGAAGTTATTGAAGGCCCCGCTTTTCATGGGCTTGAAAGAAAAGATAGCTAGTCTTTTAGACGCTTTGGGGAATTTATCGTTTTTCCGTATATTATAATTTAAAGCATTGTAAGCAGTTTTTGCTTTCCCCAAAGTAAAAATAGAAGATAAACTGCCTTAAATTTTGAACCAAATGAAAAAGACCCTAATCGGCATACTGTATGTACTTACAGTTGTATTGGCAGTATGCTCCATACTTTCCCTCTTCAGAAATGCGGAATTTCGATATCTAAAAATGCTCGATTTTCCGCGCATTCAATTATTTATAGCCACATTTATTGGCATCATATTCCTCCTGATCTTTATAAAGAAATGGAAATGGTATAACTATCTCTTGATGCTAGGGCTTATTGGCGGCTTAATCATTAATGGCAGCTTCCTAATAAATTATACCAGTCTTGTTGCGGAAGAAGTTCCAACGGCAATAGATTTGAAAACTTCAGGCAACCAGTTCAGTATTTTACTGTCTAATGTTAAAATGAAAAATAGAAAGGCACAACCCCTGCTAGATTTGATTAGCGTTAAAAAACCTGATTTAATTTTGGCCATGGAAGTTGATTCTTGGTGGAACCAAGAACTTATGGTTTTGGAAAATGAATATCCTTACTCGCAACATACAATTAATGAGGTTGCCTATGGAATGGTTTTGTACAGCAAATTGCCCCTAAAACAAGTAGAAGTAGCCTATTTAACCCATAAAAATGTGCCTTCTTTTGAAAGTACCATTACCCTTCCCAATGGCAAGAATATCAATTTACATGCTATTCACCCCGTTCCCCCTACACAATTTAAGAAATACCCAGATAATGCGGGACAACAGGAAAATGCCCTAAAAAAATTGGGTAAGACAATTGAAGGAAGAAAACTCCCTACTATGGTAGCAGGCGATTTAAACGATGTGGTATGGTCTTATGTAGACGATTTGACAGGCACAAAAAATATACTCTTTGATGTTAGGGTTGGCAGAGGTTTCTACAACAGTTTTAACGCAGAAAATTTCCTAATGCGTTGGCCATTGGACCACATTTTTGTAACCAAAGAATTTCAATTGAAAAATTTGGAATGTTTACCGAATATAGGATCCGACCACTTTCCGATTTATGCAGAAATGGTTTTAGTAGATAATACGGCAAATTTAAACACTAAATAAAATGATGACAATTATCGTGGTACTTGTAGTTTCCGGCGCCCTTATAATTGGTGCTTTATGGGGCGTTTATGGAAAAATATCTGATAGCCTTGAAGGTTTCTTGGTAGCTCTGGCAGGTGGGGCTCTATTGGTTTCGGCCTTGCTGGAATAAAAGTGGTGGCGGCCTACTGGCAGCAATTACCCTGGACGGTATACCCGAAAATTTGGCGTTGGGCGTTGCCTTAATTGGGGCCGGGCCCCTATCTGTTGCTGCACTGTCTGGATCCATACTCTTATCAAATCTACCCGAGGCGGCAGGTGGCGCAAAAGAAATGGCCAATAACGATAATTCAAAAAAGAAAGTGCTTGGGTTATGGATAGGTACTGCCCTAATCCTTTCTGCCTCGGCCCTTTTGGGGCATTATTTATTGGCAAATGTTTCCAAGGAATACTTAAATTATATAAAGTGTTTTGCAGGTGGAGCCGTTGTAGCATCGCTTGCCCTGGAAGTGTTTCCGCAAGCCTTTAAAAAAGAAAAATATTGGACGGGGGTAGCAACTGCAATCGGGTTAATCTTGG
>CAXBDO010000060.1:0-9783 GCA_963974165.1 uncultured Aequorivita sp. | reverse complement strand
CTGTTGGTGTTTGATGTAGACTATATTTCTTATAAGGAAATCTTCAAAATAATGAAACAGTTAAAAGGAAAAGGCAATCTTTTCCGTATCCGTCCGCCGGGCTGTAGTTTTATTATAGGAAGTGACCAATGTGATGAAAAGGGCGGCGTGGTAGTTTTTTAAGAAAATTGAAACCTAGAACGAGCAAATTTTAACTAATTTTGCAAACGTTTTAAAACAAGCGCGCAGGTGCTTACCAAATTCGACATTGAAATAATATTATGGCAAAATTTGAATTGAAATTGCCCAAAATGGGCGAAAGTGTTGCAGAAGCAACCCTTACCAACTGGCTAAAGGAAGTGGGAGATACCATTGAGGCTGATGAGGCCGTATTGGAAATTGCTACAGACAAAGTAGATAGTGAAGTGCCTAGTGAGGTAGATGGGGTTCTTGTTGAAAAACTTTTCAATGTAGATGACGTTGTGCAAGTAGGGCAGACCATTGCAATAATTGAAATTTCTGGTGGAAGTAAGGATGCTGATAAACCAGTGGCCGAAAGTGCACCTTCAGCAGAAGTTGTAAAGAGTGTAGAAAAACAAGTTGAAACAGCTAAGGAAACTGTTCAACCAGCTATAGAAAACTCTGGCGATCGTTTTTATTCGCCATTGGTAAAAAATATTGCGGCGGCAGAAGGTATTTCACAAGCCGAGCTTGATGCCATTTCTGGCAGCGGTAAAGACGGGCGCGTAACCAAGGATGATATTCTTGCGCATGTGGCCAACCGCTCCAAGCAGCAAACAGAGCAGAAGCCACAAATGGCCGATGCCTCCAAAAAAACAGAAGCTGCCAGTGCCCCGGCATCAGCGGCTGCCAAACCAAAGGCTCCCGTATCTGTAAATGGCGGCGATGAGGTTATTGAAATGACCCGTATGGGCAAGTTGATAGCCCACCATATGGTAGAAAGTACCCAAACTTCTGCCCATGTACAATCTTTCGTGGAGTGCGATGTTACAAACGTTTGGAACTGGAGAAATAAAGTAAAAGGTTCTTTCGCCAAGCGCGAAGGGGAAAACCTAACCTTTACTCCAATCTTTATGGAGGCGGTTGCAAAGGCTTTGAAAGATTTCCCAATGATGAATATTGCTGTTGACGGCAATAACATTATTAAACGAAAAAATATAAACCTTGGAATGGCAGCTGCCCTTCCAGATGGCAATTTGATTGTTCCGGTAATTAAAAATGCAGACCAATTGAATCTTTTGGGAATGAGTAAGGCGGTAAACGATTTGGCTAACCGCGCCCGTGAAAATAAACTGAAGCCAGACGATATTCAAGGTGGAACCTACACAGTTACGAATGTGGGAACTTTCGGAAGTATTATGGGAACCCCAATCATAAATCAACCACAAGTGGGTATACTTGCTTTGGGCGCTATTAGAAAAGTGCCCGCCGTTATTGAAACTCCGGAAGGCGATTTTATTGGTATACGCTATAAAATGTTCCTTTCGCACAGTTACGACCACAGGGTTGTTAACGGCGCATTAGGCGGACAATTTGTAAAACGCGTGGCCGATTATCTTGAAGATTGGGATTTAAATAGAGAAATTTAATTTTGAACTACATATGGCAAAAGGGGGTTTTGGGTTCAAAATCCCCTTTTCTTATTATATACTCCTTCAAAACTGCAATTAGAGGTATCTTTGCCTTTTCAAAATAAGAAAATGGAACTTAACCTAAAAAAACCTATTTGTTTCTTCGATCTGGAAACTACGGGAATCAACGTGGCCAACGACCGAATTGTGGAAATAGCCATCCTTAAAATTTTTCCGAACGGAAATAAGGAAAGCCATACTTGGCGCGTTAATCCAGAAATGCCCATTCCTGCCGAATCTTCAGCCATTCATGGAATTACGGATGCTATGGTTGCCAATGAACCTACTTTTAAGGAGTTGGCCCCCAAAGTTTATGCACTAATTAAAGACAGCGATCTGGGTGGATTCAATTCAAATCGCTTCGATATTCCGCTTCTGGCCGAAGAACTGTTGAGAGCCGAAGTAGATTTCGATATGAAAAAAGCTTTGTCCGTAGATGTGCAGACCATTTTTCATAAAATGGAAAAACGCACTTTAGAGGCTGCCTATAAATTTTACTGTAATAAAGATTTAAAGGATGCTCACAGTGCTGCCGCCGACACCAACGCAACTTACGAGGTTTTAAAGGCGCAGTTGGATAAATACAGCGAATTGGAGAACGATATAAATTTTTTGGCAGATTTCAGCTCGCATCGCGATCACGCAGATTTCGCCGGATTTATTAGTTATAACGAGGATGGTGTTGAGGTTTTTTCCTTCGGAAAATATAAAGGAAACTTGGTTGCGGACATACTTGAAAAAGACTCAGGTTATTATGGCTGGCTGCTTAATGCAGACTTCCCGCTTTATACCAAGCAGGTTTTAACTCGCATCCGACTTCGAAAATTAAACACAAAATTTTAGTAGCAGCATGAAAATAATCTGCATTGGTCGTAACTACGCCGATCATATTAAGGAATTGGATAATGCCAAGCCAACGGAGCCCATTATCTTTTTAAAGCCGGACACAGCAATATTATTGAAAAAGCAACCGTTCTTTATACCCGAGTTTTCCAATGACGTGCATCATGAGGTAGAGCTACTGGTGCGCATCAATAAAATAGGAAAGCACATAGACCAGAAATTCGCACATAAATATTATGACGAAATTGGTTTGGGTATAGACTTTACTGCTAGAGATTTACAACAGCAATTAAAGGAAAAAGGCTTGCCGTGGGAAAAGGCAAAATCGTTTGATGGCGCCGCGGTAATAGGAAATTTTATAAATAAAGAACATTTTAAAGACGTTAATAACATCGATTTTAGCCTAAAACGCAATGAATCAACGGTTCAAAAGGGCAATTCTATGCTGATGATGTGGAAAATTGATGCGTTAATCGAATATATATCGAAATATTTCACGCTGAAAATTGGGGATATTATCTTTACCGGCACGCCTGCGGGAGTTGGAAGAGTTGAAGCCGGCGATGTATTGACGGGTTATATAAGCGAAACGGAAATGTTTTCCATAAAAGTAAAATAGGATGACTAAATATTATGCAAAGGAAAATCTAAGTGAGATCGCTGATGGGGACCAAGAATTTTTAAAAATCTTGGCACAGACTTTTTTAGATGAAATTCCACCAGATTTAAATTCGTTGAAGGAAGCCATTGAAAACGAAAACAGAGGATTGGCTTATCAATTTGCCCATAAAATGAAACCGAATATTGAAATGTTCGGTATAGATGCGCTAAAGGATATTACAAGTATCGAGGCGTGGTCTAAAACTTCAAAAAGTAAAGCTACCGTGCTGCCGCACTTAGAAAATGTACTAACAACATTGCACCATGTGTTCGATGAGTTGAGAAAAGATTTTCCATAACAATATGCTTGCAGAAATTATTACCATAGGCGATGAAATTCTCATCGGTCAAATTATTGATACCAATTCGGCCTATATTTCAAAAGAACTGAATAAAGTAGGGGTAAAGGTTTACCAGATTACATCGGTCCAAGATGATAGGGAGCATATTTTGCAAGCTTTTGGGGATGCGAAAAAACATGCCGACCTAATTATAGTTACCGGCGGATTGGGCCCTACAAAAGACGATATTACCAAACAGACTTTCTGCGATTTCTTTAATGATGAGCTTGTTGAAAATGTGGATGTCGCCAATAATGTGGTGCAGCTCTTCAATAAGCTGAATCTTAAAACGCCTTTGGCCGCCAATTTGCGGCAAGCGTTTGTGCCTTCAAAAGCAACAATTTTAATGAACCGGCACGGCACCGCCCCCGGAATGTGGATGGAAAAGGATAATGTTGTTTTCGTATCGTTACCCGGTGTTCCGTACGAAATGAAACATTTATTGCAGCAGGAGGTTTTGCCTAGGGTTATAAAACGTTTCGAAAGACCTTTCATCTATCATAAAACCCTTCTTACATATGGTATGGGTGAAAGCGCAGTTGCAGAACGCATTGCCGATTGGGAAGACAGTTTGCCAAATCATATTAAGCTTGCCTATCTGCCATCTTTGGGAAAAGTAAGACTGCGTCTTTCTTCAACGGGTACGAATGAAGAATTATTGAAAGAGGATATCGACAGCAGAATGGAGGTTTTAAAGGATCTTCTTTCAGATATTGCCATTGGGTATGAAGAAGAAATTTCAATCTCAGAATTGATAGGTCAAATTCTTGTTGAGCGAGGCCAAAGTTATTCTGTAGCTGAAAGCTGTTCGGGTGGAAGGATTGCTTCTGAAATTACAACCTATTCTGGTGCTTCTTCTGCATTTATGGGCGGAATTATTCCGTACGATACAAATTTGAAAACAAAAATTTTGGGTGTGCCCAAAGATATTATTGAAAAATATAATGTTGTTAGTATTCCCGTTGCAGAAGAAATGGCGAAGCGCTGTCGCTTGCTTTTTGAATCTGACTATTCTATTGCTACTACTGGTATAGCTGGCCCTACCAAAGGCGATGGCGACGATGAGGTTGGCACAGTTTGTATTGCAATAGGCACTCCTAATGGCGTAATTTCCGAAAAATTTCAATTTGGAAAAGACCGCTATAGGGTTATAGAAAAGACTGCCAACAAGGCATTTGAAATGCTTTTGAAAGAAATTTCAAAAAACTAATTTCCTTTTGTTGTACATCACAAAAGAATTACTTAAATTTGCACCCTGTTTTAAAATAACTAATAAAAGGTTAAGGAATGTCAAGAGTTTGTGAACTTACCGGAAAGAAAGCGATGGTTGGGAATAACGTATCGCACGCAATGAATAAAACCAAACGTAAGTTTGATGTAAACTTGCTGAAGAAGCGTTTTTATATCCCAGAAGAGGACAAGTGGGTTACCCTGCGCGTTTCAGCTTCTGCTATAAAAGACATCAATAAAAAAGGTATTTCTGCGGTTATGAAAGAAGCTCGCGAAAAAGGCTTTTTAACTAAATAATTGCACTAATTAATAAAGTCTATTACAATGGCTAAAAAAGGAAATAGAGTACAAGTAATTTTGGAGTGCACTGAGCACAAGGAGTCTGGCCAAGCTGGAACTTCCCGTTATATTACAACCAAAAACAAAAAGAACACTCCAGACAGAATGGAGTTGAAGAAATTCAACCCTATTCTTAAGAAAATGACCGTTCATAAAGAGATTAAATAATATAAGTCATGGCAAAGAAATCAGTAGCATCATTACAGACAGGTTCAAAGCGTTTAACCAAAGCAATTAAAATGGTTAAGTCGCCTAAAACAGGAGCTTATACATTTACTGAGTCTATTATGGCTCCAGAATTTGTGAACGACTGGTTGAATAAAAAATAACCAGCTTAAAATATATTGAAAAAGCCACTTTTTTGCGAAGGTGGCTTTTCGTATTTTTAATAATCCATCTCAATTCATAATAAGGTATTTCTTTTTAATGATAATACTAAGAATTTAACGAATCTGCACCTCAATAAAATTTCAAACTTTGTTATGGTGAAAAATTCGATTAGTTTTGAAAATTAATTACTGAAGAACGCCTACCCGCAATAAAATGAGTTTATTTAAGAAAATATTTTCCAAAGAGAAAAAAGAAACCCTCGATAAGGGACTTGAAAAATCTAAGACTTCCTTTTTAGACAAACTGAGTAAAGCAGTTGCCGGAAAAAGTAAGGTAGATGATGATGTGTTGGATAATCTGGAAGAAGTTCTTGTTTCCAGCGATGTGGGTGTAAATACCACTTTAAAGATAATCGACAGAATTGAGGCCCGTGTTGCCACCGATAAATATTTGGGTACAGACGAGCTCAATAAAATTTTACGCGAAGAAACTGCAGGCCTTTTAAGCGAAATTGATAGCGGGAATGCTGTTGATTTTGAAGTGCCAAAGGATAAAAAACCATATGTTATTATGGTTGTTGGCGTAAATGGTGTAGGTAAAACCACCACCATTGGTAAATTGGCCTATCAATTTAAAAAAGCGGGGAAGAATGTAGTGTTAGGTGCAGCCGATACTTTTCGGGCTGCGGCAATAGATCAACTTCAAATTTGGGCAGATCGCACTGATGTTACGATTGTAAAACAGAGTATGGGCAGTGATCCTGCGAGCGTTGCTTACGACACCCTAAAAAGCGCTGTAAGTCAAAACGCCGATGTTGTTATAATAGATACCGCGGGGCGCCTTCACAATAAGGTAAACTTAATGAACGAGCTTACTAAAGTGAAACGTGTAATGCAAAAGGTTATTCCCGACGCACCACACGACGTACTGTTAGTGTTGGATGGTTCTACCGGGCAAAATGCCTTTGAACAGGCTAAGCAATTTACTGCCGCCACCGAAGTAACTTCTTTGGCCGTTACAAAATTGGACGGTACTGCAAAGGGTGGAGTAGTAATTGGTATTAGCGATCAGTTCCAGATTCCTGTAAAATATATTGGTGTAGGCGAGGGGATGGAAGATCTTCAAGTTTTCAATAAATTTGAATTTGTAGATTCATTCTTTAAATAATGGAAGAAAAGGAAGCCCCAAAACCTCGAAAAATTTATAAATATATCCTTTTACTTTTAGTGGGGTATATCGGTATTCTTACTGGATACCACACCTTCAATATTATTAGGCATTTTATAAAACCGGTAACCAATCCTCTTATGCCGATAGATTGGTATAAGTATATTGCCTTTCCATATTTGTCTTTTATTCCTTTCCTTGCCGGATTGCTTATTTTAGGAATCTATTTCGCAAGGAAGAAGTATTTCAAAAAAGGTCATGTTATTTTTTACGTGATTTTAATTTTGCTTCTGCATCTTTTTCAAGATAGCCTAATTACCTTGTTTGATGGTTTCAATCCATATTCAGGATAAAAAAGCCACGAATTCACAAATATTATAAAACATATTCATGAATTCGTGGCTCTTGGTCTTACGTCGTACGTCTTTTAGCGTAGCGGTCTTAAGTCATTTTTAAAGGGTCTCCTTTAACCAACTAAAAAATTCGCGCTGCCATACAAGCGCGTTTTGGGGTTGTAGTACCCAGTGGTTTTCTTCCGGAAGATAAAGCAGTTTGCTTTTTATTCCTCTTAATTGCGCAGCTTGAAATGCACCAAAACCTTGTTCAATTGGAACACGGTAATCTTTTCCACCTTGAATTATCATAATTGGAGTGTCCCATTTGTCTACATATGTAATTGGATTGAATTCATTGAAAGCTTTCTGCGCCTTGGCATTGTCTTTTTCCCAATACGCGCCGCCCATATCGTAGTTTACAAAGAATAGTTCCTCAGTGGTGCCGTACATGGAACGCGTATCAAAAACCCCATCGTGCGAAATAAATGTTTTAAATCGCCCATCGTGGTTTCCTGCCAACCAAAATACCGAATAACCTCCAAAACTGGCGCCAATAGCACCGAGGCGATCGTTATCTACATAAGGTTCTTTGGCAATTGCATCTATGGCATCAAGATAATCTTGCATAGCGCCTCCGCCCCAATCACCACTTATAGCTTTGTTCCATTCCACCCCGTGGCCAGGCATGCCGCGACGGTTGGGTGCTACTACAATATATCCTTGTGAGGCCATTAATTGAAAATTCCAACGAGTGGAGTAAAATTGTGATAGCGGAGATTGTGGACCACCTTGTGCATACAGCAGGGTTGGATATTTTTTGTTCTTGTCGAAATTGGGCGGTAAAATAACCCACACCAACATTTGTTTGCCATCCTTTGTGGTAACCATTCTCTTTTCAACGGTTGGCATATCTAATTTTGCGTACAGATCTTTATTTACTTGAGTTAGCTGTATAAAAGTTTTGCTCTTTAAATCGAAAGAGAAAATTTCCGAAGCATGGTTCATATCAGTTCGGGTAACTATTAATTTACCGTCTATTTCTGCTACTATACCTGTAACATCAAACTGCCCATTTGAAAGTTGTTCAACAACAGGCATTTTTCTGGTCTTTCCGGGATAATCAACCTTAAAAATTTGTTTAGTACCGTTAATAGGGGCAGTAAAGTAAATGTCCTTGCTATTTTTGGCCCAAGTAAAACCGTCTACCGTGCCGTCCCATTGCGAGGTCAAGTTTTGTTTTACCCCATTTTGAAGCACCATAATATCATTCTTGTCGGCTTCATATCCATCAGTCTTCATTTGAAGCCAAGCCAATGCACCATCTTTTGAAAACGCCGGCTGTGTATCATAACCTTTGTTTTCATCAGTAACATTTTCAGTAGTTCTAGTATTTAAATTATACTTATAAATATCTGTATTGGTACTTACAGCATAATCGGTTCCGGCTTTTTTCTTACTTACATAATAGATGTTCTCACCCTTGGGACCCCATATATAATCCTCATCGCCGCCAAAGGGGGCTTGGGGAGTATAATATGGTTGCTGTGGGGTAATATCGGTTTCGGCGCCCGATTTTACATCTTTATAAAATACGTGGTTATAGCTACCGTCATTGTACTTATCCCAATGGCGATAATCTAAAGAGGTATAGACATAGGCATCGCTTTTTGGGAGATCGTTATAAATATCCTTCCCAGCAACATCCTTCACATGCACGGCTTTGTCCATTAATAGATATTGCCCATTTGGCGACAGATTTTTATTGGAAACCTTTACTTCTTCCTTGTTGATTTCAGCTAAATACCCGCCGGAAATACTCATGGCGTAATACTTAGAGTCGAAGCTGTTTTCTTCCATATTAGGTGTTGAAACCTTATAAAACAACACATCGCCCTTATCCGATAATCCTATCGGGCTTACTTTTTTAACCTGCCATAAAAGCTCCGGCGTCATGGTATTTTGGGCGAATAAAATGCCGGCGAAAAGAAAGGCCAGCAGGAAAGTTAATTTTTTCATCTTAAATATTTTTAGTGCAGTAAAGTTACTTAAAATAGTTGTAGCCTAAATGGGATTCGCTAAATGTGAATTTGGTGTTTTTTAATGGTATCTTTGCACCCCGATAATAAAAAAATATATGCGTACCAAAACCCTAAAGAAGAACAAGATAAACGTAGTAACCCTAGGTTGCTCTAAGAATGTATACGATAGCGAGGTGCTGATGGGCCAATTGCGCGCCAGCAATAAAGAAGTTGTACATGAGGAAGAGGGCAATATTGTGGTTATAAATACCTGCGGTTTTATTGCCAATGCCAAGGAAGAAAGTATTAATACCATACTTGAATATGTTCAAAAAAAAGAGGAAGGCATTGTAGATAAGGTTTTTGTTACCGGTTGTCTTTCTGAAAGATATAAGCCAGACCTTCAAAAGGAAATTCCGAATGTGGATGAATATTTTGGTACTACCGAACTTCCTGGCTTGCTAAAAGCATTGGGCGCCGACTATAAACATGAATTAATTGGTGAACGTATAACAACTACGCCAAAAAACTACGCCTATTTTAAAATTGCCGAAGGGTGCGATCGCCCTTGTTCGTTCTGTGCCATTCCAATTATGCGCGGGAAACACAGAAGTACGCCAATGGAAGATTTGGTAATTGAAGCCGAAAAACTGGCAGCGAAGGGCGTAAAGGAATTAATTTTAATAGCCCAAGATTTAACTTATTACGGTTTAGACTTATACAAAAAACGAAATCTTGCAGAACTGCTTCAAAAATTAGTAAAAGTTGAGGGCATAGAATGGATTCGTTTACATTATGCCTTCCCAACAGGTTTCCCAATGGACGTTTTGGAAGTAATGCGTAACGAACCAAAAATCTGTAATTATATAGACATCCCATTGCAGCATAT
>CAXBDO010000059.1:0-9895 GCA_963974165.1 uncultured Aequorivita sp. | reverse complement strand
CGCAAAACGAAATAACGCTTTCAAAACCCAAAAGTTTCAAAAATCCGTTGTGTTGTTAGAGATTAAATGTCCAGACCTTCACACATACTTATAATCCGACTTTCCGCAATGGGCGATGTGGCAATGACCGTGCCCGTTGTGCGGGTGCTGGCGCAGACCTATCCCGACTTAAAAATTACGGTACTTTCCCGCCCGTTTTTTAAACCTTTCTTTGAAGGAATTCCGAATCTAAATTTTTTGGAGGCAGATGTTAATGGCAAACACAAACGATTCGGGATTATTAAGTTGGCGAACGAAGTCAAGAATCTTGGCATTGATGCGGTTGCAGATCTTCATAATGTTATTCGTTCAAACATTATTACGAAATATTTAAAATTTATAGGCCTTAAAACAGCACAAATAGATAAAGGTAGGGCAGAAAAAAAAGCTTTGATCGCTTCCGAAGGAGAGAATATTTCTCAATTAAAAACTACCCATCAGCGCTATGCCGATGTTTTTGAAAAACTGGGTTTTCCTATAAATTTAAGTCAATTTGTTGCTCCCCCGCAAAAGCGATTATCACCAAAACTAAATGGCCTTATTGGCGTTGAGCCAAAAAAATTAATCGGCATTGCACCATTTGCTGCCTATACCAGTAAAATGTACCCTTTAAGTTTAATGGCCGAAGTAATTCGGGAATTGGATAGAACGGAGAAATACAGAATTTTTCTTTTTGGCGGCGGAAAACAGGAAGTCAAACATCTTCAAAAAATGGAACTTCCATTTGCAAATGTTACCAGTGTTGCCGGAAAATTAAGTTTCGAGGAAGAATTGGCGTTAATTTCGAACCTAGATTTAATGCTTTCTATGGACAGTGGCAACGGACATATGGCAGCAATGTACGGCGTGCCAGTCATTACACTTTGGGGGGTTACGCATCCGTATGCTGGCTTTGTGCCCTTCAATCAGCCCGAAAAAAATCAATTACTTTCAAATCGCACTCAATTTCCGAAGATTCCCACTTCTATCTACGGTAATAAATTTCCATCTGGTTACGAAGAAGCTATGAAAACTATTACGCCTGAGATGGTGGTATTAAAAATTAAGGAAGTTTTATAGCGAGAAAATTAAAACGTTCAAAAAGGCCCCAAAGGTTTAGAAACCTTTGGGGCCTTTTTTATTGATTGAAAAATGGTTTCAGTTGCTAACGGGGGCCGGAGTTAAACATCATCATAATCCACGACCACTGTAGGCGTAGTGGGATGTGCCTGACAGGTAAGAATTAAGCCATCTGCAATCTCTGCTTCAGTAAGGATTTGGTTTTTGCGCATTTCTGCTTTTCCTTCCTTTAGGCGCGCAATACACGTACTGCAAATTCCGCCTTGGCAAGAATAAGGCGGATCCATACCTTGGTCTAATGCCGCCTCTAGGATAGATTTTGTTTGCGGCATATCGAACATTTCTTCCTCATCGTCCAGTATTACTCGTACACTCGTATTGCCATCATGTTTTTCTACCAACAGGCCTTTTTCGGCAGTAGAAAATAATTCGTGGTGAATCTGTTTTGAATTAATGCCGTTGTGTTTCAAAGTAGCTGAAACTTCATCGATCATAACTTCCGGACCACATAAATAAAAGGCGGAGTAAACAGTTTCAGCATATTTATTTTTTAGGAAATAATTCACCATAGACCGATCAATTCGTCCGAATTTGGCATTTTCTTCCTCTTTTCTACTGAAAATATACTCTTCATCATAAAACATGGTCTCTTCTATAGTGCGATTGCCATAAATGAGTAGGAAGGTGCTTTTGGGCATTTCTTCCAAAGTGCTTTTTATTAAGGAAAGTACTGGCGTAATACCGCTACCTGCTGCGAAGGCTGCATAATTTTTTAGGTTAGGCTCTAAAGTAAATTTTCCAGTGGGAGGTAAAACTTGTAGGGTATCGCCAGCTTTTAATTCTGTATTGGCATATTCAGAAAAAGTGCCTTTTTCCACGCGTTTTACCGCCACTTTAAGCACTCCGCTTTTTGGTGAGGAGCAAATGGAATAGGCCCGGCGCAAATCTTTGCCGCCTTTTTGGTGTTTTATGGTAATATATTGCCCCGCTTTAAAAGCAAAAAGGTCTTTAAGATTATCTGGTACCGAAAAGGTTATAGAAACTGAATTAGGGGTCTCTTTTTTTACTTCGGAAACAGTAAGCATATGAAAGTCGCTCATAATACAATTTTTTTTTGCAAAAGTACAAAGGAAATCAGGGAAACAAAGCATCGAGGCCTTTATTGTACAGCATTTTTTCGGCGTTTCCTTGAGCAAATATTAAAAAGAAACGTATTTTTACCGCTCTATAGTGATTCTACATACTAAAAGAGAACCTTTTAAGTTACAATATCATATAAACTAATCGCATTTTGAAATGAGCCAGGACTTAACTTTTCATTCAAATAAAAAATGTGGAACGGCGAATTCCATCTTTCAATAATCGATATAAAATATAGATGAAAGGCACATATAAATTTACCCTATTTATTCTCGCTATTGTTTTTTTGGCGGCCTGTTCCCGTAAGAAAAATACCTTTATAAACCGCAATGTCCAGGCGGTTACAACAGAATATAATACCCTTTATAATGGCAATATGGCGTTTACCGATGCCAAAGAGCAGTTGGCTTATGGGTTTCGCGATAATTTTTGGGAAATTCTGCCTGTAGAGCGTATAGATATTGAGGAAGCAGAAACAAAAGCACCGGGCGCCAACAAAAGTGGGGGCGGTGGTTTTAACCGTGCCGAAGAGAAAGCCGCCAAGGCTATCCAGAAACATTCCATGTACATAGACGGCAAGGAATATAATCCGCAGATAGATGAAGCCTATATGTTGTTGGGAAAAGCGCGTTATTATGATGGGCGCTTTATCCCGGCTTTAGATGCTTTCAACTTTATTTTAGATCGTTACCCAACCAGTAATAATATTAATGTTGCCAAGGTTTGGAAGGCAAAGACCAATATTCGCCTTAAAAATGAGGAATACGCTATAGAAAACCTCAAAAAAATGTTTGCTGAAGCCGAATTAGACGAAGAAGAAATTGCAGAGGGAGCAGCAATGATGACGCAGGCTTTTATAAACTTAGACTCCCTACAACCAGCTTTGGAATATATTAAGGTTGCTACTGAAAATGTTAACGATCCTGAACTAAAGGGAAGATACAATTTTATTAAAGGGCAAATCTATAACCGATTGGGAGAAAAGGACAGCGCCAATATTGCTTTTGACGATGTAATTGCAATGAATCGAAAGACTTCAAGAATTTATTTAATCAACGCCTATCTTGAAAAGGGAAAAAATTTCGATTACGAAAAAGGAGACCGCACCGCATTTTTGGAATTGTTGCAGGACCTTGAGAAAAACCGCGAAAATAGGCCGTTCCTAGACAAAATCTACAATCAGTTTGGCGATTATTATTACAATAGTGATAGTATAGCAACCGCAGTAAAATATTACAATAAATCTATTAAGGCGTTTAAGCAGGATAGAATACTTCAATCTGTAAATTACCAAACGCTTGCTCTTATTAATTTTGATAATGCAGAATATAAAAATGCCGGAGCTTATTATGATAGTACGTTAACCTTTCTTCAGGAAAACAGCCGCCAATGGCGCCGCATAAAAAAGAAGCGCGAAAATTTGAATGATGTTATTAAGTATGAAAACATCGCTACTGCCAATGACAGTATTTTAAAGCTTACTAAAATGAGTGAAGCAGAGCAATTGGCTTACTTCACTAATTATACTTCAGGATTAAAGGAACAAGCCGTTAAGGATTCATTGCAAGCCATTAAAACCGAAGCGAAAATAGCCAATAAGGAATTCTATGAGAAAGGAAAAACCGCTTCGGGCCCCAACAAGGGAAGCACATTTTACTTTTACAATACTTCTACCGTAGCTTATGGAAAGGGAGAATTCAGAAAAATTTGGGGCGACAGAAATTTAGAAGACAATTGGAGGCTTTCAAGCAAAAGAACTTCATTGATCCAGGAGGAAGATGTTGTTGTAGCGGCCACTCCTATTGCGGAAAATGAGCTGTATTTACCACAAACATATATGGCTAAAATTCCATCAGACCAGAAAGTAATTGATAGCTTGGCAAAGGATAGAAATTTTGCATATTACCAATTAGGTCTTATTTACAAGGAAAAATTCAAGGAATATAATCTTGCCGCAAACCGACTTGAAAAATTACTTACATTCAATCCCGAAGAGCGATTGTTAGTGCCGGCGAAATACAATTTGTTCAAGATTTATGAAATTCTAGAAAACCCTTCGGCTGCAGATAAGTACAAAAATGACGTGTTGACTAATCACGCTTCAACGCGCTATGCTGAAATTCTTCGCAATCCGAATTCCCAATTGCCAACGGACGAATCCAGCCCTGAGTTTAAGTACAAGCAATTGTACAAGGAGTTTGAAGCATCGAAATATGAATCTGTAATTCAAAAAACGGACGATTATATAACAATTTATAACGGAAATGATATAGTGCCGAAACTCGAACTTTTAAAAGCTACTGCCATTGGCCGTCAGCAGGGTTTTGAGGCTTATAAAAAGGCCCTAAATTTTGTAGCGCTCAATTATCCGAACAGCGAGGAAGGCAAGCAAGCACAAGAGATTTATAGTAAAACCTTGCCATTACTTGCATTTAGTTCATTTGAGCCAGAGGAAAACACCAAAAGTTGGAAGTTGGTTTATAAATTTACCGCAGAGGAAGGCGAGGCAGCGCAAAAACTAAAGGATATATTAGATAAGGCAATAACAGACTATCGTTATACAAATATGGTTACCTCCATAGATTATTACACCCCAGATACAAAACTTGTTATTGTTCACGGTCTAAATACCAAAATGGGCGCCCAAGGTTTTGGCGATATTTTGAAAGAAAAGAAAGAATACAAAATAAAGCACCCTTTCTTTATGATTTCTACCCCTAACTATAAGGTTGTTCAGATACATAAAAACTTGGATGATTATCTTCAGAAAGATACCGCGGAGTAACACATAATTAAAGCATTGAATAACAGAATAGTATTCTCAATAAAAAAATAACTGCTATGTTTTCAGATAAAAAAGAAAAGCGAAATTTTACCGAACCAGGTTCTGCCCAAAATAGAATAAACGAAGGCACCGATTTAAAAGGTGACGTCTCATCTACTGGATTTTTCCGGATAGATGGCTCTATTGAAGGCAATGTAAAAACGCCGTCTAAAGTTGTCTTGGGTAAAACAGGAGTTATAATAGGAACCCTAAGCTGTGAAAATGCAGATATAGAAGGTAAATTTGAAGGTACCCTTAAAGTATCGGGAACTCTAACTCTAAGATCTTCTGCTGTAATAAATGGTGATGTATCTATGGGAAAATTATCTGTAGAGCCGGGCGCTACCCTGAATGCTGCCTGCGTAATGCAGGATGGCACATCAAGTAGCAATTCATCACAAACCCCATTAATAACAGATACTTCAAAAACCCATCCATTTAACCGCAATCTTGAGGTTAAAAAGGTTGCCGAATCGTAATAGCATAATCCCGCGCCAGTGTCAGAAAACAATAATAACCTTCGTAAATGGGCTGTCTTTTCTGGCATAGCTATACAAATGGGTGTTACCATTGGCATTGGAGTGTTTGTTGGCAGAAAGTTGGACGAAAACTTTCCGAATAAATATTCGGCTTACACCATTATTTTTTCGCTATTGGGGGTTTTTATATCGCTGTATGCAGTTATGAAACAGCTGCAAAATATGAACAATAAAGATTGACAAATTTGAAATCGGATAAATATTTTTTCATTCCAGCCTTATTATTCATTATTACACTGCCGCTCTTTTTTATCCAAAATTTTGTGGTTGATAGTCTTACCGCAGATTACCAATTTTTCTATTCGGTTTTCCATATTTATTTGTTTCATTTTATAGTAACCCTAGTTATTCTTTCCACGCTTTATCTTGTTAGTAAAAAGGCGCCCAACTATACGGGTTTTGCATTTTTAGGCTTTATTTTATTGAAGATGGTTGCCGCCATAGTGTTTTTAATTCCGCTAATAAAAATGGAAAATGTTTCAAAAATACCAGATTTTATTTCCTTTTTTGTTCCGTATTTTCTTTATTTATTTCTCGAGATTGTCCTCGCTCTAAGGCTTTTAAGGCAATCTACCCCTTAGCGATTTCCATTTATTTTCATAAAAATAAAACATTCACACTTGCCCCCTTTTTTTTATGGTTAAAAGTTGTACTTTTGCACAAATTTTAACGAGCACAATATTTTATAGTTATTAACATATGAGGCTTACTCAAACACTTATCGGTAGCTTAGCATTAATGGTTTTTTTATTGATGCCCCTAAAAGGTACCGCCTCGGACCCCAACCAACAGGATGGTGAAGGTAAATTTGACCCCAAGGAATTAATCAATAGTCACGTATGGGATTCGCACGAATTTCATATTGCAGACTGGGACGGGCACCCCATAACTTTGGCGCTTCCAATTATTCTTTGGACGGAAAATGGACTTACAATTTTCCCTTCTTCAGAATTTCACCACGACAATAGTGGTACAACCGTGGTTGAGGCTAATGGCCAAGAGTTCGTTAAATACCGTGAACATATATTCTATGCAGATCGTTTCGACCAAGAAAAATTTGAAGCTACCAGCACTATGGGGCGTCCGTTTATGTACGGCGATAGGCCTTTAGATTTTTCAATAACCAAAACAGTATTTTCTATGCTGTTGGTTTCACTTATGTTGATTCTAATTTTTGGTTTTGCGGCGCGTTCATATAAAAAGAACAAAAAAGCCCCAAAAGGGATTTCTGGATTATTGGAGCCTGTTATTCTTTTTGTGCGCGATGAAATTGCAGTGCCAAATATTGGCCGCAGCAAGTATCAAAAATACATGCCTTTATTGTTGACCATCTTTTTCTTTATATGGTTGAACAACCTTATTGGCCTAATTCCATTTTTCCCATTTAGCGGTAACGTTACCGGAAATATTATTTTCACCTTGGTAATGGCGGTAATTGTTTTTATCGTTACCATTTTCAGTGGAAATAAATATTATTGGAAACACATTCTTGCGCCAGATGTGCCAAAAGCATTATACCCTATTATGATCCCTATTGAAATAATCGGGATGTTTACAAAACCCTTTGCACTTATGGTTCGTTTATTCGCGAACATTACTGCTGGGCATATTATAATTTTGAGCCTTGTTGGCTTGATATTTATTTTCGAAACTGCCGCCATTTCACCGGTGTCTATAGCGTTTGTACTTTTCATGAGCGTGCTGGAACTTTTGGTTGCCGCACTTCAAGCTTATGTATTTACATTGCTTGCGGCCCTGTTTATTGGCCAAGCAGTAGAGGAGCATCATTAATATTTGTTTAATTATTTTTAAAAAGTTTCAATTATGACAGGAACATTAGCAGCAGTAGGAGCCGGATTGGCCGTAATAGGAGCCGGTATCGGTATTGGTAGAATTGGTGGTTCAGCAATGGACGCGATCGCAAGACAGCCAGAAGCTACAGCAAAAATTCAAACCGCAATGATTATTGCAGCAGCTCTTGTAGAGGGTGTTGCACTTTTCGCAGTGGTTGTGGCATTGATTGCCTAATTTTTAAAACACAACATTTCGTGGCGGTTGGCCACGAGATGTTGTTTTAAACAAAAAATGTTTTTTAAAAAATAACATCAAATGAATATAGTAGCACCAGAGAGTTTAATATTTTGGACCACCATCATATTTTTATTGCTTTTGATTCTTTTACGAAAATTTGCTTGGAAACCAATTTTGGGTGCCGTAAGATCTCGTGAAACTTCCATTAACGATGCATTAGAAGCTGCCGAAAAGGCAAAGCTTGAAATGCAAAACTTGCATGCAGACAATGAAAAATTGCTTCAGGAAGCCCGTGCAGAACGCGAAGCTATGATGAAGGAAGCACGTGAGCTTAAAGCAAAAATGATTGCCGATGCAAAAGACAATGCAAAGGAAGAAGCAGATAAAATGGTAGCACAGGCACAAGCCGCTATTGAAAGTGAAAAGAAAGCTGCAATTGCGGAGCTAAAACAACAAGTAGCTACCCTTTCATTAGAAATTGCAGAGAAAGTGGTTAAACACGAACTTGCAGATAGCGAAAAGCAAATGAAGCTTGTAAATGAAATGTTGGGTGAAGCCAAATTAAACTAATATTCAATGAGCAGAGCAGCGATAAGATACGCGAAAGCAATTTTGCAGAAAGCAAACGAAAACAACACAGAAGCTGTTGTTTTTGGCGATATGCAATCTGTTTATAACACCATTGAAAACAGCCGCGATTTACAAGTAGTGCTTCAAAGCCCGGTTATAAAGGCTAACGATAAAAAGAACGCGCTGCTTAAAATATTTGGCGAACAATCTGAAGCTACACATTCCCTTATAAATATATTGGTAGCTAATAAACGTACCATGTTGTTAAGCAATGTAGCCAAAAGCTTTGTAGATATTTACAACGAGCAGCAAGGCGTTAAGGTAGCAACAGTTACAACCGCAGTGCCGCTTACTTCAGAACTGGAAGTAAAAGTTTTGGCCAAGGTTAAGGAATTGACCGGCAGCGAAAAGGTTACGCTTAAAAGTGAAGTAGATCCAGAAATTATTGGCGGATTTGTACTTCGTGTTGGCGATATTCAGTACAACGCAAGTATTGCCAATCAATTAGGAAATTTAAAAAGAGAATTCAGTAAATCAATATAATTTTGTGTCGCCCAGAGCACAGTCAAAGCAAAGGGTAAAATCATAATACAAATCAAAATGGCAGAAGTAAAACCAGCTGAAGTATCAGCAATATTAAAGCAACAACTTACAGGCTTTGAAGCAACCGCTTCCCTGGATGAAGTAGGAACTGTTTTAACCGTAGGTGACGGTATTGTTCGTGCATACGGACTTTCAAATGCTCAATATGGCGAATTGGTAGCCTTTGAAAGTGGTCTTGAAGGTATTGTATTGAACCTTGAAGAAGACAACGTAGGTATCGTACTTTTAGGTCCTTCAAAAGAAATTAAGGAAGGTTCTACAGTAAAACGTACCCAACGTATCGCTTCGCTTAAAGTAGGTGAAGGTATTGTGGGTCGTGTAGTAAACACCTTGGGTCAGCCTATAGATGGTAAAGGTCCAATAACTGGTGAAACTTACGAAATGCCGTTGGAGCGTAAAGCTCCTGGGGTTATTTACCGTCAGCCGGTAACTGAGCCACTTCAAACTGGTATTAAGTCTATTGATGCAATGATTCCCGTAGGCCGTGGCCAGCGTGAGCTTGTAATTGGTGACCGTCAAACAGGTAAATCTACCGTTTGTATCGATACTATTTTGAACCAAAAAGAATTTTACGATGCAGGTAAGCCTGTATATTGTATATATGTAGCTATTGGCCAAAAGGCTTCTACCGTTGCAAACATTGCAAATGTGTTGGAAGAAAAAGGCGCAATGGCTTACACTACTATTGTTGCGGCAAACGCATCAGATCCTGCTCCTATGCAGGTTTACGCTCCATTTGCAGGTGCTGCAATTGGCGAGTATTTCCGCGATACGGGTCGTCCGGCATTGATCGTTTATGATGATCTTTCAAAGCAGGCAGTAGCTTACCGTGAAGTATCACTTTTGCTTCGTCGCCCACCGGGACGTGAGGCTTACCCTGGAGACGTTTTCTTCTTGCACTCAAGATTGTTGGAGCGTGCAGCTAAGGTAATTGCCGATGATGATATTGCAAAAGATATGAACGACCTTCCAGAATCATTGAAAGGAATCGTAAAAGGTGGTGGTTCTTTAACCGCTCTTCCAATTATTGAAACTCAAGCGGGTGACGTTTCTGCTTATATTCCAACCAACGTAATTTCGATTACTGATG
>CAXBDO010000058.1:0-10000 GCA_963974165.1 uncultured Aequorivita sp. | reverse complement strand
TTAGACCTTTTTGCCGGAACCGGAAACATCAGTTATGAGTTTGCCTCGCGTGGGGTGCCCAATATAACTTCGGTAGATGCCCACCAAGGATGCGTTCAGTACATTAATAAAGTTTCGGAAGAATTTACGTTTCCAATTCAATCGGTTAAGGCCGATGTTTTTAAATATTTGGAAAATGCTTCGGGAAAATACGATGTAATTTTTGCCGACCCACCTTATGAATTAAGCGCTTTGGAACTGGGAAAAATTGTTATTGCCGTTTTTGAAAAAAAATTATTGGAAGAAGATGGGATGTTGATTATAGAACATTCCAAACAAAATGACCTTTCGCATTCAGCCAATTTTACCGAATCCAGAAAATATGGCGGAAATGTTTTCAGTTTTTTTATGTAACTTGTAATATGTTCGAACTCCCCATTGAATTAATAGAACTAGATTTTGTAAAAATTGAATTCTACCAACATTTTATGATTTCTACCCCCATTGAAGGCATAACCCTTAATGAAGAACACGTAAAAATTATCCAGGATCATGCAACCAAGTTTTATGGCGGCCAATCATATGGATATATTTCGAACAGGGAAAATGATTATTCCAGAAACCTTTCACCTGAAGCATATACTAGACAGTTTCCTACCTTAAAGGCCATTGCCATTGTTTATAAAACGGAAACTTCATTAAAAATAGCCAATTTCGAAAAGTTCTTTATTCATATGCCATTCCAAACATTTGAAAAAATGAACGACGCCAAAGAATGGATGATGGAACAAACTAAAAAGGAAGAATAAAAAAAATGCAGGCCTATAAGCCGGGTTCTGTATCTATCTAAAGATAGACCCTTATCATTTATCTAGACGTTCCGTTACCGAAACGCTCAATCTGCCTACCCTCCTGCATCGGGCGGGAACCCTCAAGCACAGGTTTACGTGGCATTTCACCGCATAGAGTTTACCTGGTTTCACTACAGCATTACCTGTACATACTTTCTGTTGCACTTGTCCTGATCCCGAAACTAGTTCGGAACCGACGGCCGTTAGCCGCTATGCTTCCCTATGGTGTCCGGACTTTCCTCCCTCCCGATTTTACATCGGGACGACGATAAGGCGGCCTGCGGCGCAAAAGTACTCTAATGTTAATAAATATGGTAAAATACGGACCCCTATTTTTTTAAAACCCGTTGCACATCTTTATATTTGCTCTCCAGTGAATATTGAAAAATTTAATAGTAACTACTGAAATTCGAATCTTTTGAATCGCGACATTTTGAACAATAACAAGGTGTGATTTTCAGCCTTAACTTTAAACTATTACCGATTACGAAAATTGAACCCCCTTCACTGAACACTGAGTACTAAAAATATGGAACACTTCATTGTATCTGCCAGAAAATACCGCCCCGCCGTTTTTAAGGACGTAGTTGGGCAACAGGCTATTACAAATACATTGGATAATGCCATTGCAAATAACCATCTTGCGCAAGCCTTACTTTTTACGGGCCCTCGTGGGGTAGGTAAAACTACTTGTGCTCGTATTCTTGCAAAAAAGATAAACTCAGACGGTTCGGAAAAGGAAGGCGAGGATTTTGCCTTCAATATTTTTGAATTGGATGCCGCTTCCAACAATTCTGTGGATGATATTAGAAACTTAATAGATCAAGTTCGTATTCCGCCGCAGGTTGGAAAATACAAGGTGTATATTATAGATGAGGTGCATATGCTGTCTTCGGCAGCTTTCAACGCTTTCCTTAAAACCTTGGAAGAGCCGCCAAAACACGCCATTTTTATATTGGCAACTACCGAAAAGCATAAAATAATACCAACTATACTTTCCCGTTGCCAAATTTTCGACTTTAGAAGAATTGGCGTTCGCGACATAAAAGACCATTTGGCCGATGTTGCCAAAGCGGAAGGAATTGATGCAGAAGACGACGCCCTACACATTATTGCCCAAAAGGCAGATGGCGCACTGCGCGACGCCCTTTCTATTTTTGATAGGGTTGTAAGCTTTGCCGGGAAAAATTTAACCCGCGAAGCTGTAACCGAAAACTTGAACGTTTTAGATTACACTTGGTATTTTCAGGTAACCGATTTGTTGTTGGAAAACAACATTCCACAAGTACTGTTAACGTATAACGATATACTTTCCAAAGGCTTTGATGGCCACCATTTTATTATGGGCCTTGCATCCCACTTCCGCGATTTGTTGGTTTGTAAGAACCAGGAAACAATCAGTCTATTGGAAGTTGGCGAGCAAGTGAAAACGATGTATTTTGAACAATCGCAAAAAACCGGCACCTCTTTTCTTATTGAAGGAATTGATATTGCCAATAGCTGCGATTTAAAATATAAGAACAGCCAAAATCAACGGCTTCTCGTTGAGCTTTGCCTAATGCAACTTGCTTCCTTGACTTTTCAGGGCGAAAAAAAAAAGTCCAATAACGGCGAGCGTTTCGTAATACCCCCATCCTATTTTAGAAGCGAAAAATTTACTTCAGAAAAGGTGACCTCTGCAGGCAGTATCGTTCCAAAACCAAATGTTTCCACCCTCAAGCCTGAAAATGAAAATGGGCAGGACGCCGATAAAATTGAAAATAGAAAAGTTGCTGAACCTTCGGAGACAATAGCTGTTCAAAATAAAATTGCTGACACTTCAAACAAACCGAATAACATCGGGGAAAACCCTTCGGGAACTAATTCAGAAAAAGTAATTGAACGCCCCCAGATTCTAGCTGAGCGCAACGCGAAACGAGTTTCGGCCCTTTCCCTTAAAAGTATTCAGAAAAAGCAGGAGATTAAGCAGGAAATGGTTGCAAACCAACCAGACGTTAAAAACCTGCCTGTAAAAGAATTTTCTGAGGAAGAAATGCTAGTTGCCTGGAAAGAATATACCGCAAATGTTGAAAGCGATGGCAAGTTCAATTTGCTTTCGCACCTATCCATGGGCGTACCGAAATTGGAGGGCGCAATTATCCACCTCGAATTTCCCAATCAAACCATCAAGACTGAAGTTGAGCGCGCCAAGTTTGATTTACTTACATTCCTGCGTGAAAAATTACAGAATTACGATATAGATCTAGACATAACCGTTAACGAAACCATTGAAAAACGGTATGCCTATACTACGCGCGAAAAATTTGAGAAATTGAAAGAGATGAATCCCATGATAGAAAAATTGCGGAAGGAATTTGATCTAGATATTTAATTAAAAATTCCAAATTTCAAGTACCAAATTCCAAATAAAAAATAAATTTCAAAAAAGTCAAAAATCAAAAATCGGCAATCGTAAATCATAAATCGTTAATCAAAATGTTAGGCTTAAAACTTCCCACAGACCCACGCTGGGTGAATATTGTTGAAAAAAACATAGAAGATATTCTTACAGACCACGCTTGGTGCGAACAAAAAGCTGCTTCAACTGCGGTTTCACTTATAGTAAGCTTTCCGGAATACACAGAACTTATTCAGGAAATGATTGCTTTGGTGAAGGAAGAGATAAGCCATTTTAAAATGGTTCACGACAAATTATTGGAAAAAGGCTGGGTTTTGGGTCGCGACCGTAAAGATGAGTACGTAATGCAGATTATCCAATTCTTCCCCAAAGGCGGAAGTAGAACCACACAACTTGTTCACAGATTGCTTTACGCAGCATTGATAGAAGCAAGAAGCTGTGAGCGTTTCCGGTTGTTGAGTGAACAATTGGAAGACAAGGAACTTGCCGAATTCTACCGAAAACTTATGGTAAGTGAAGCTAACCATTACACTATGTTTTTAGGATTTGCCAGACAATACGGGGATAGAAAAGAAGTAGACCAAAAATGGAACGACCTCTTAAATTTTGAAGCCGTAGTAATGAAGGACCTCAGTAAACATCAGTCTATCCACGGCTAATTGCCAAAATATTTATTTTTAAGCACTTACATTTCATCTCCTACTTTTATATATCTTTAATGGCCTTTCAAAATTTTCAATATGGAAATAGCCATTGTAATTGGATTGCTGGTAGTAGCAATTGTACTCTTCGCCACCGAAAAATTTTCGGTAGATGTTGTTACCATCGGTTTAATTCTGGTACTCGCCTTTTCAGGCATTATTTCCCCCAAGGAAGCTTTTGAAGGATTCAGTAGCGATTTCATAATTATTTTAGCTTCCATTTTTATCATTTCGGGCGCCCTCGCAGAGACTGGATTGCTGGATAAAATTGGTTCACAATTAATAAAAGTGGTAAAGAGCAAGACTCTTTTTGTGGGCTATACTATGTTTATTACAGGCACGCTCTCTGCCTTTATGAACAACACTAGCGTAACTGCACTTGTTACTGGCCCCGTAATTGGAATGTGTAGAAAATTGAAAATAAGTCCTTCAAAAGTATTGATTCCCGTAGCCTTCGCCTCCATTCTTGGCGGTACTTGTACACTTATTGGCACATCAACCAATATTGCCGTTAGCGGCTATATAGCCCAAGCGGGAATGGAACCGCTCAGTTTTTTTGAAATTTCTGGTATTGGTCTCATTTTTTTGGCTACAGGAATAATCTTCATTTTACTTTTTTATAGAAAACTGCTACCAGACCATAAAGAAGCGGCCATTAACGAGCGTTATGAGATAGCCCAATACTTATCTGAAATTGTGGTTTCCGAAAATTCAAATCTTGTGGGCCAACGTGCTTTTTATTCCGATTTGGCAAAACAGGAAGTTCGCATTTTAAAAATTATTAGAAATAAGGAAGATTTTATTCCGCATCGCTTCACCCAAATTCAGGGGAACGATATTTTGATAGTTGAGTGTAGTGTAGAAAATCTAATAAAAATTAAGGAAACGCCCGAGTTGGACGTATTGGCAGATACCATTGGCGATAAGGTTATTGAGAACGAAAAAATTATCCTTGCCGAATTACTTATAATTCCCGGCTCGAGGCTTGTAAACAAATCGCTCAAGGAAGCCCGTTTCCGCCAAAATTATGATATGGTTGTGTTGGCAATTCAACGTTTTGGCGATACTGTTTCGCAAAAAATAGGCGGACTTCATTTAAAAATTGGAGATACGCTTTTGGTTCAAGGCACAAGGGAAGACATTGACAATAACCGAAGTACGAACGACTTTTCTATAATTGGCGATTTTCGCGTGAATATGTTCAAGGAAAAAAAGGGCATTTTTGCCGCTACAATTTTTTTGCTTGCAATACTTGCGGGCACTTTAGAATGGGCACCGCTTTCTATTACATTTATGGCCGCCGCTTTACTGACTGTAATTTCGGGAGCTTTAAATATAGACCGGGTATATCAAGTTATAAATTGGAAACTTCTAATTCTTATTGGCGGAATGACAGCTTTTGGAACGGCTATGGAAAATTCGGGCGCTTCGAAATTTCTTGCCGAAAATATTTTAAATCTTCTTGGTCATTTAGGTCCGTTCTATGTAATGGGCGGTTTCGTAATTCTCGTAATTTTACTTACCCAACCTATGAGCAATGCAGCGGCGGCATTGGTTGTGCTTCCTGTAGCGATAGATACCGCCTTAATGATGGATTCCGATCCACGCACTTTTGCGATTGCAATAATGCTGGGAGCTTCCGTATCGCTTATAGCGCCATTCGAACCATCATGCATTTTAGTATTTGGCCCCGGAAAATATAAATTTGTGGATTTCTTAAAAGTAGGACTGCCGCTAACCTTAATTTTATTTATTTTGCTGATGATATTCGTCCCCATCTTTTGGCCCTTAGCTTAAGTTTCAAGATTAGAAACATATTGGTCAAAAATCAGAATCAACAGCAATGCAGATAGACCAAAAATCCCATTGGGAAACAGTTTACGAAACCAAGAACCCAGACCAAGTAAGTTGGACCCAAGAAATACCCCAAACTTCATTAAATTTTATCCATTCGTGTAATCTGGATAAAACTTCCAAAATTATTGACATTGGAGGTGGCGATAGTATGCTTGTAGATTATTTACTGAAAGAAGGTTTTGAAAATATTACGGTGCTCGACATTTCTGCCAAAGCTCTAGAAAAAGCACAAACAAGACTAGGCGAAAATGCAAATAAAGTAACTTGGATAGTAAGCGATATTACATTGTTTAAACCCGAAGTGAAATATGATGTATGGCACGACAGGGCAGCATTTCATTTTTTAACCACCCCCGAACATATTGAAAAATACAAGCAGACTGTTATAAATTCAGTAAGCCAATTTTTAATTATCGGTACTTTTTCCGAAAATGGGCCCTTGAAATGCAGTGGTCTTAATATTACCCAATACAGCCCCGAGAGCTTAACAACAGCCTTCCGAGATTCTTTCGAAAAAACAAACTGCATTAATGAAGATCACAAAACCCCTTTTGGAACGTATCAAAATTTTACTTTCTGCAGTTTTATAAAGAAAAATGTTTCTGCAAATTAGGCTTTCATTATAATTTCCCTTTTATTAACTTCTGTAGTTTAAACATAAAAAATGGCATTCAACATTGTATTAATAGAACCGGAAATTCCTATGAACACAGGAAATATCGGCAGATTAAGTTTAGCTTCCGGCTCAACCTTACACCTTGTAAAACCGTTTGGTTTTGAATTGAACGACAAGCGCGTAAAAAGGGCTGGTCTAGATTATTGGCAGCATGTTTCGCTCTTTATTTATGAAAATCTAGAAGAATTTTTTTCAAAAAATAAAGGAAAACAGTTTGCCTATCTTTCAAGTCATGGTACTCAAGATTACACTGCAATAGATTACACAAACGACCTCTTTCTGGTTTTTGGAAAAGAATCGGTGGGCCTACCTAAAAATTTAGTTGCAGATAACATAGATTCAGTTTATACAATTCCTATTTTCAGTCCGCACATTCGAAGCTTAAATCTCGCCAATGCCGTTAGCATTGTAGTTTATGAAGGCATTCGAAATCTGAATGCAAAATTTTAAAGCTTTACCTTTTTAAGTTTTTCTATTATACCCGTGAATATTTGGGTCTAAAATCTGAACAATAAAACATTTAATATGGAAGATTTTTTTCCAAATCAAAGATATACCAGTTCAGGCGAACCGGAGCTTGGCATTGGGATAGTTACTGAAGTTGTGAAAGGTAAAGTACAAATGCACTTCCCCATTTCGGGCGAAACACGACTCTATGCTACTGAAAGTGCACCTTTACGCCGTACAATTTTTAAACCGGGCGATTCCGTAATTGATCTGCAAGGTAATTCCCTGCTTATTGATGAAGTAAAATGGGAAAATGGACTATATGTGTATGTTGGAAATGGAAAAAAGTTGCACGAAAAAGATCTCGGTGACGGAACAATTACCCATAGCATTGCCGATAGACTTTTAGCTGGCGATATAGATTCGCCTGAAATGTTTGCGTTGCGCCGGGAAACACTTTTTAACGATTATAATAGAAGAATATCGCCCGTTCATGGGTTTGTAGGCGGCAAAATAGATTTAATTCCGCACCAGCTTTATATTGCACACGAAGTAAGTTCACGATTTGCGCCGCGCGTATTACTTTCAGATCAAGTTGGACTGGGAAAAACCATTGAAGCCTGTTTAATATTGCATCGGTTATTAATCAGCGGACGCATTTCGAGGGTTTTAATTTAGTGCCCGAATCATTAATTCATCAATGGTTTGTAGAGGTATTGCGAAAGTTTAATCTGTGGTTTCACATTTTTGATGAAGAACGATGCGCTTCACTCGATGCCAGCGCACCTGACGGAAATCCGTTTCTGGACGATCAACTTATTATTTGCAGTATTGAATTCTTATCAGCTTCCAAGAAAAGAAGTCAGCAAGCTATTGATGCAAATTGGGATATGCTGGTTGTAGATGAGGCCCACCATCTTGAATGGTCCGTAAATGAGGTAAGTCGTGAATACAAAATCGTAGAATTATTGAGTAAGGCCGCAAAAGGCTTGCTGCTACTTACTGCAACCCCGGAACAATTGGGCGTTGAAAGCCATTTTGCGCGCTTAAGATTACTCGACCCAAATAGATACGCCAACTACAACAATTTTATAAATGAATCTGAAGGCAACAAAGAAATTGCTGCGCTCGTTGAAAAATTATCTTCAAATAAGTTGGTAACATTGAAAGACAAAAAGCTTTTGGAAAATATATTTTCAAAAGAAAAAATTGCAACTCTTAATTTAAAGGACGAAAATACCAAACAAAATTTAATAGAAGATTTGCTCGATCAACACGGTCCTGGCCGAGTTTTATTTCGAAATACACGATTGGCAATGAGCGGTTTTCCGAAGCGGATTGCACATTTAATTCCAATTGAGGCAGAGAAAAATCACAGTCTTTGGGTGGAACGCGCCAGTCATGAATTTTTGTGGGATTTAAAAGATACAACAAAAACAGAACCGCAGTTTTGGTTTAATAAAGATCCGCATGTAAATTGGGTTTTAAAGAAAATGGAGGAAATTTATCCTTCTAAAATTCTTCTAATATGCAATTCGAAAGAAAAGGTTTTGGCGCTTCAAACGGCTTTAAATAAAACAATTTATAGTAATGTTGGAGTTTTTCACGAAGACCTTACACTTGTACAACGCGATAAAAATGCAGCTTGGTTTGCGGAACACGATAGCGCCCAAATTTTGCTCTGTTCCGAAATAGGAAGTGAAGGGCGAAATTTTCAATTTGCGCACCACCTTATACTTTTTGATGTACCCTTTCAGCCCGAATTATTGGAACAGCGTATTGGTAGATTAGATAGAATCGGGCAAAAAAATGATATTAATATTCACATTCCATACCTTATTGATAGCCCACAGAGTTTGCTTGTGCGATGGTACCATGAAGGTTTGAATGCTTTCAATAGTAATCTTGAAGGCGGCAATATTATTTCAAAACTATTTACAGAGCGCCTTTTAAATATTTGTAGTTTGCCTTCCTATGAAGAAGCAACTTCCACGTTGGAAAATTTAATTTCAGAAACCCGTAATTTTCAAAATGGATTAAAGAAGAATCTAGCCGAAGGTCGCGATAAACTTTTGGAGATGAATTCATTCAGGCCAAAAGTAGCAAAAAAGTTAATTGAGCAAATAAAAGCTGAAGATAACGACCCTACGCTTGAAGTTTTTTTGACCAAAGTTTTTCCACATTTCGATGTAGAAATGGAAGATCTGGCGCCCCGCACCTATTTATTGCATCCCGCTTCCTTTAATGCTGAAATTTTTCCGGCTATTCCACTCGAAGGGATTCAGGTTACCTTTAATAGAAAACGCGCCATAAGCAGAGATGATGTAAGTTTTTTGAGTTGGGACCACCCAATGGTTACCGGCGCGATAGACCTTGTAAAAAGTGGAAGTCTAGGAAGCGCAAGTTTTGGTGTTATTCAAGGTAGTGGAAAACCTGCCCTACTCCTTGAAATGGTTTTTGTACTGGAAACTTCGGGGCAAGAAAGTATTGATATAGATAGATTTTTACCGCATACTCCCCTTCGAATTGTAGTAGATCATTTGGGGAAGGAGGTTACAAATAACTTTCCCATTGAAATGCTTAATAAAAGCATAACAGCAGCAAACATTGATAGTTTGTTGGAAAATGACACTTTTGTAGAAACTATCCTCCCAAATATGATTGCGAAGGGTACAGCGTTGGCGAAAAAGTTGGGTGAAAAAGAAATAGCAAAGGGTACGCAGCGAATGAATTTAAAACTGGATCACGAAATTGAGCGACTTACAGCCTTGCAGAAAAAGAACAAACATATTCGAAAAGATGAAATTGAAACGGCAAGAGCGGAACGTGCTGCATTGGCTACCATTATAAAGAAAGCGCGGATTAGGCTCGATGCTCTACAGCTTATTCGAATGACTTAATTGTGAAAAGTGAATGGATGCATTTTGAAAGCAATTATTTAACCTCCAATTCAGCAGCTATCTTTTCGTTATAAAGACTTTTTACAATACCATCGCTTAGACCAATTTTAGGCACAAATACGTTTTTGGATTTGCTCCACTTCATAGCTGAAAGATAGATACGGGTAGCAGGAATAACAACATCTGCGCGG
>CAXBDO010000057.1:0-10061 GCA_963974165.1 uncultured Aequorivita sp. | reverse complement strand
TTGAACAAGGGTTGTGTTGGGTCGTAATCGTAATTGGTAACAACTTTTCCGCCCAAGGCCGCCATTCGGGGGCTGTTTACGAGATTTAAAAACTGATAGGTTGCCCTACCTCCTATCTGCGCCGTTGATAGCTGAAATATAAGCAATGAAAAAACTAAGAAAACCTTTTGGGTCATAGACGCGAGTTACCGTAACTAAAGACTAAACGAATGCAAGTATAATTTATTTTCACCGAGGAAAGAAACATCCACTATTAATTTTTAAGAACAATTGGTTACCGTAATATTTCGACGTCTAAATATGGAAAATGTAGTATCAACTTTATCTAAAATAAAAAAAGACCAAAGTAAAATAAGTGGAATTTTACTTTGGTCCATTATTAATTACAGGCTATAAAGTTTTAGCGTTCTTTACTTTTTCCTTTGTAAGTGCCAGTTCCAGCACATCGCTCATGTCTTTTACATAGTGAAAAGTTAGCCCCTTTAAATATTCCGGTTTTATTTCATCTATATCGCGCTTGTTGTCTTCGCAAAGCAGAATTTCCTTGATACGGGCACGTTTTGCGGCAAGGATTTTTTCCTTAATTCCACCAACGGGCAATACTTTTCCACGAAGGGTAATTTCGCCAGTCATGGCTATAGATTGCTTCACTTTGCGCTGCGTAAATAGCGACACTAATGAAGTAAGCATCGTAATTCCTGCGCTTGGCCCATCTTTAGGGGTTGCACCTTCCGGTACGTGGATGTGTACATTATAATTATCGAATATATCAGGCTGAATTCCCAACTTTTCTGCATTGGATTTTATGTATTCCAAGGCAATGGTAGCCGATTCCTTCATAACCTTCCCAAGGTTTCCAGTCATATTCAGGTTGCCTTTACCTTTTGAAAGTGTAGATTCTATAAATAGAATATCGCCACCCACACGGGTCCAAGCCAAACCTGTAACTACTCCGGCAACATCATTATTTTCATATTTATCGCGTTCCATTTTTGGAGCGCCTAAAACTTCAATAATAATTTCGTTAGTTACTTTTATTTCATATTCTTCCTCCATTGCAATTTTCATGGCCGCATAACGAACCATTTTTGCAATCTGCTTCTCCAATCCCCGGACGCCACTTTCGCGCGTATACCCTTCAACTATTTTCTCCAATTGTGGTTTGGCTATTTTCAAGGCTTCGCCATCAATACCGTGTTCCTTTAATTGCTTTGGAAGCAAATGGCGCTTGGCTATTTCAACTTTTTCTCCGATAGTATAACCGGTAACATCAATAATTTCCATTCTATCGCGAAGCGCAGGCTGAATGGTACTTAAACTATTTGAAGTTGCAATAAACATAACTTTTGAAAGGTCGTAACCCAGTTCCAAAAAATTATCGTAAAAAGCGTTGTTCTGCTCCGGATCCAAAACTTCGAGCATCGCCGAAGACGGATCGCCCTGATTGCTTGCCGAAATTTTATCAATTTCGTCCAAAACAAAAACCGGGTTGCTGGTTTCAGCTTTTTTAATGCTTTGTACTATACGCCCAGGCATAGCTCCAATATATGTTTTTCTATGTCCGCGAATTTCGGCCTCATCACGAAGTCCTCCCAAACTCATTCGCACATATTTTCTTCCTAATGCCTCTGCAATAGATTTTCCCAAAGAAGTTTTTCCAACTCCCGGAGGTCCGTACAGACAAAGTATTGGCGATTTCATATCGTTCCGAAGCTTTAGGACGGCCAAATATTCTATAATACGTTTTTTAACGTCATCAAGCCCATAATGGTCGCGATCCAGAATTTTTCTGGCGCGTTTTAAATCGAATTTATCCTTACTGTATTTATTCCACGGAAGATCTAAAAGCAGGTCCAAATAATTGCGTTGGATACTGAATTCAGCAACTTGCGGATTCATGCGCTGCATTTTTGAAAGCTCTTTCTGAAAATGTGTTTCCACTTCTTCGCTCCATTTTTTCGATTTTGCACGCACACGCATTTCCTCTATTTCCTCTTCCATAGAAGAACCGCCCAACTCTTGCTGAATAGTCTTCATTTGTTGTTGAAGAAAATATTCACGCTGTTGTTGGTTAATATCGCTTTGAACCTTAGACTGAATATCATTGCGCAACGATAACTTCTGAATTTCCATATTCATATATCGAAGCGTTTCCAGAGCGCGATCCTTTAGATTGTTTATCTCTAATAGCGCCTGTTTTTGCTCTACATCAATATTTAAATTTGAAGAAACAAAATTTATAAGAAAACTGGAACTTTCTATGTTTTTGATTGCAAAGGCGGCTTCAGAAGGAATGTTCGGGCTTTCCTTAATAATTCTAAGCGCCATTTCTTTTATTGAATCTATAATGGCCTTAAATTCTTCGCTCTCCGTTTCGGGACGCGCTTCAGCAACTTCTTTAATTGTTGCCGTCATATAAGGATTGGTAGTAATAACTTCCGAAACTTCGAAGCGTTTTTTACCTTGAATAATAACTGTAGTATTTCCATCGGGCATTTTAAGTACGCGAAGAATCTGCGCCACAGTACCGATGGTATTGATATCTGCAATACCCGGTTCCTCTTCGTCTTCATCTTTTTGCGAAACCACGCCAATTACCTTATTGCCTTTATTGGTTTCGTTGATGAGTTTGATAGATTTATCGCGACCAGCGGTAATTGGAATTACAACGCCAGGAAACAGTACCGTATTTCGCAACGGTAAAATAGGAAGGATTTCAGGCAGTTCCTCCTTGTGCATGGCATCCTCGTCTTCTGCAGACATTAGGGGAATAAATTCTGCATCTTCCTTTAAATCTTGAAATGACAACTTGTCTATTAATGTAAGTTTTGAATTACCCATATATGTGTTTAAGACATTGTGTCACAAATATAGCTTCCACAATGTTCTAGTTTTTAAGGTTTATGTTTTAATTATAAAAAGTACGTTGAACTTCAACCTGTTTACAACGTGCTTTCTTTATAATTCAAGAGTTATGCCAGTTATAATTTTTAAATGGTCCCACTTTTATAAGTCTAAATTTGAAAAGCAGCTAAAATTTATAATGAAGTTGTTGCCTTGGAAAAAGTAAAAAAGAAAAGGTCGTTTTTAGAAGAACTAAAAACGACCTTTTATTCTTAAAATATTCGGTTTACGGTAGCACCGCCAAAAATTCACCACCACTAATTTGGTAGATGGTAGGGTCTTGTCCTGTGCCATCAACAGCGGTAAAATTAAAGGTTCCTTCAATTATGCCGGCAGCCATATCGTAATTAGTAATATTAATTACTCCTGGATTTGATACGTATGTAATTGACGTGCCAACTACGGGAGTGTAAGTTCCAACTATTTCATCACCATCAACCACAGCTGTTCCCATTTGGTGGGTGCCTTCAGTTATTGTAGCGGGAAAGGTAATTACCATTCTTTGATCTCCAACAGTCGTTGTTATTGTAATGGTAGGATATTGGTTAAAAACTGCAGTTGTTATAGCAATATTTTCAGGAGTATATGCTGTGCCATCAACATTAGCCCTAAACATATTATTCGCACCTGGTACACCTTCAAAGAATATTGTAAGACTACCATCAGTTACTTCTACTACATCTGGAGCTTGGTTTAGCGGGTCTGTACCTGTAAATGCAAAAGTTGCTTTCAATATACCTAGCTCTAAATCAAATTCAGTAATTGTAATTGTTCCCGGATTGGAAGTTAAATTTTCTGCCCCTGCACCAGCATTGTAAAGGCCAATTAAATCTGTCCCGTCAGAGATGCGAACCATATTGAAAGTGCCAACCCCTAATGAACGCGGAATATCCAAACGCATAAGTTCTCCTGCATCGCTTCTGGCTTCAATCTTAATCATATGTACATTGCCTACCATAGGTTCTGTAACAGTAAGTTCGTCTGCTTGAAAATTAACGCCATCTACTTTTGCAAGAAATTCGTTATCGGGATCTCCACCGCCGCCTCCGCCGCCACCGCCACCGGTTTCGTCGAGTATAAATGGTATTTCGTTAAAGGCGCCGCTTGTTATTGCCAATTGTTCCAAAACAGGATCGCCGTTGCTGTCTAAAATTGGGTTACCATCACCATCTACTTTTATACGTACACCTACAAAACTAAAAGTACCAGTTACCGTTTGCGCACTAACATCTAAAGATGTAAGATTCATTAAACCGTAACCGCCTAAAGCATCTGCGGAAATATATGGAAGCAAGTTGTTTGATCCATCAAAATAAGAACCGGAATTCTGGTTTGTACCCCCCATAGAAAGATCGAAAGAACCAACAGCTGCATTAACAACCGCAAGCGTTATATTTTCGCCTCCCGTTTTGGAGCCGGTAATAACCAATTGATTATCTGTAGTAAGGGTTGCCGATACCGAATTTGCTATAAATTCTTGGCCTTCAATCTGGGCCTTAAACTGTCCTTCTTCTGCATTATTCTGCTCTTCTTGAACAAATTCACCTGTTAGGGGCTCGTTTTCACAGGAAAAAAATTGAAAGGCTATGAATGCCAAAAGCACTCCTTTCAAAAAATACATTTTTTTCATAAATAAGTAATTTGATGTAGGTAATAAACGCAAACTTAAACAAAAATTGTTTAATGCTTTTTATTTCTTGGTACTCTTAATAATAAAATTACGCCCGTTATAAAAAATAATACCAGAAATAATATTGAATTCCGCATGCTTCCGGTTACTTGGTCAATAAATCCGTAAATGAGCATTCCAATAACGATTCCTATTTTTTCAGCTACGTCGTAAAAACTGAAATAGGAAGTGGTATCCTTGGTTTGTGGCAAAAATTTTGAATAGGTAGATCTTGAAAGTGACTGTATTCCCCCCATTACCAAACCTACAAAACCTGCGGTAATATAAAATTGTATTGGTGAAACTATAAAATACGCTACAATACATATCACCACCCAGATAATATTTATAACAATGAGCACCGCTATATTTCCAAATTTTTCTGAAGCACGGGAAGTTAAAATGGCGCCTCCCACAGCGACAAGTTGTATAATAAGGATGCTGACAATTAAGCCCATAGTTTTTGCATTGTCACTACCCCATCCAATTTCCTGTTCCCCAAAATAGGTTGCAACCAGCATAACCGTTTGTACCGCCATACTGTAAACGAAAAATGCCGCCAGATATCGCTTTAGTTGGATATTTTCTGAAAGTGAATTATATACGCTTCTTAATTCCCTAAACCCATTCAATAAAATTTTGGTACTTACTTTTTTACCGCTCTTATTTCCTTTCGGAAGAAAATAAAACGAATATTGGCTAAAAAGAATCCACCAAATTCCAACGGTCACGAAAGACCATCGCATAGCCTTCACACTTGCGGCGCCGCCTTCCCCAAACCCGAAAGCTTCAGGAAACATTACCATGGCTAGATTAAAAAGCAATAAAACCACACTTCCTATATAACCAAGTGAATAACCTTTGGCACTTACCCTATCTTGTTGTTCAGGAAAAGCTACATCTGGCAAATAGGAGTTGTAAAACACCAAACTTCCCCAGAAACCCACCAAGCCGCCGAAATAAAACAAAAGGCTTAGCTCAATATTTTCAATACTGAAGAAGAACAGCCCGATACACGAAAGCGCGCCCAAATAGCAGAAAAATTTCATAAAATTCTTCTTATTGCCAACATAATCTGCAATCCCAGATAAAAGAGGAGAAATTAATGCCACCAATAAAAAAGCGGCTGCGGTGGTATAGCTAATTAATGGCGTACTCCTTATAGTTCCTCCAAAAATTGTAACGCTAGTTATTCCAGCCGATTTAAAAAGTGCCTGATAAAAAATAGGAAATATAGCCGAGGCTATTACCAAGCTATAAACAGAATTGGCCCAATCATAAAAAGCCCAAGCGTTCAATAATTTTTTACTTCCTTTAGCTAGATTGGGCATATTGGTTAATTTTTTAAGAACACTAAACTAACTAAAAAATCCTGCTTTTGGCAGGATTTTATTTCAATCAATCAAAAATTTAAGTGCAATTATCTTTTAAAAGTAGTAACCCCAAATTTTCGTGCCTCGGCCTTAGCCCCGGCAACCCAAGAATTTATATTTTGAATACGAGTGGCGCTAGATGGGTGGGTGCTTAAAAATTCTGGCGGTGCACCTTGTTGCTGTGCCTGCATACGCTCCCATAATTCCGCCGCAACTGCTGGTTCATAACCGGCAATAGCCATTAAAATTACTCCAATCTGGTCTGCCTCTGTTTCATGTGAGCGGCTAAAAGGCAACATTACACCTAAGTTAGAACCAAGACCATAAGCAGTATTAAATATTTGTTGGTTATATTTCCTGCTACCGCTCCTACTTGCTGTAATTGAGCGGCACTCATACGTTGTTGCCCATGGTTTGCAAGCGCATGTGCCACCTCATGGCCCATTACAGCTGCCAATCCTGCTTCATTTTTGGTTACAGGCAAAATTCCTGTATAGACAACTACCTTTCCGCCAGGCATAGCCCAAGCATTTACGTCGGGGCTAGCAATTAAATTATATTCCCATCGATAATCGGTAAGATAGCCGGCATAACCATTGGCATTTAAATACCGTTCGGCGGCGGCGGCAATTTTATTGCCCACATTTTTTACCATATTGGCTTCAGAGGTATTGGTTACAACCTTATTTTCAGATAAAAACTGATCATATTGCTGGAAGGCCATTGGCAATATTTGAGAATTTGGCACTAATGCTAGCGTTTGTTTCCCTGTAAATGGATTTGTACTACAGGCTACAACTAGTACTCCTAATAATAGTATAGATAGTGATTTTCTAAATTTCATAACAGATGGTTTTATTTATATGTTAAAATTAGAATTTTATAATTTGGATTCTCCCAAAATTATTCTAAAATTAGGTTTTCAATAATTGTTCCAGAAACCGAAACTTTAATGTTTCCTTAATAGTGAAATGCAATTGAAGCCTTTAATTTTATGACTTTTAAAGTTGGAACGACTTTTGAATACCTAACAGCATAATCTAAAAATTTCTTATTATGAAAAACATACTTCTCTTTTTAGCCCTTTCTTCAACTATACTTTTTACTTCCTGCGAAGGCGATCCAGGACCTCCGGGCCAAGATGGCGGATTGGTTTATGCGCAAGTATTTGAGACTACCGTAAATTTCAATAGCGGCAATAATTTTGAAAATTTAGTTACTTACCCTTCAAATGTGGAAGTATTTGAAAGCGATGCCATTCTAGTTTATCGTTTAGTTGAAGTTGTACCTGGAAATGGCGGCCCTATAGACGTTTGGGAACAATTACCTCAAACCTACTTTTTAAGTCAAGGTACTTTGCTGTATAGCTTCGATCATACATTTTTAGATGTGAAAATATTCTTGGATGGAAATTTTGATCTAAATACTTTGGGCACAGATTTCACAAATAATCAAACCTTTAGAATAGCCGTAGTTCCTGCGGAATTTGCCAAAACTAAACCTTCTATGGATGAAGTGTTGGAAGTGATGTATTCAGATGGTTTGCAAGTGAAAAAAATAGAACAATAATTAAATGGTCCTATTTTCTGTGTAGTTGATAAACTGATATAAATTAAATTTCCAACAAAAATGAAAATTTTAAGCACACTTATAATATTGAGTACTTTTTTATTCAGTTGCAATTCACCTGCCCAGAAAGGTAAGGAGAACACTAAACAAACCTATAAAATAACCAAAACTGAAGCCGAATGGAAAGCCCAGCTTTCGCCAGAAGCATACAAGGTTTTAAGGGAAGAAGGTACGGAACGCGCGTTTTCGAGTCCGTTGAACGATAATCACGAAAAAGGGACTTACGTCTGTGCGGCTTGCGGTACGCCTTTATATAAAAGCGAACACAAATTTGATAGCGGTACTGGATGGCCAAGTTTTGATCGGGTAATTGAGGGCAACGTAGCTTTCTCTACCGATAATAAATTAGGATATACCAGAACCGAAGAGCACTGCGCTACATGCGGTGGACATTTAGGTCACGAATTTGACGATGGGCCAAAAGAAACTACGGGCAAAAGGCATTGTATTAATGGAGTTGCATTAAAATTTATTCCAGATGGAAAAACCAAATAAATACCCCATAACAAAATCGGAGGCCGAATGGCGCGAAGAACTTGGCGAAAAACGTTATCATATTCTACGTGAAAAGGGCACAGAGTTTCCCCGTACCGGAGAATATAATCTAACCTTCGAGGAGGGTACTTATTTTTGAAAGCAACCAAAAATTTGAAAGCAATTGCGGGTGGCCATCTTTCGATGATTCTATTGAAGGCGCCGTAGAATATATTAAAGACACCACCCACGGAATGCTGCGTACCGAAATTCTTTGCTCCAATTGTGGGAGCCATTTAGGTCATATTTTTGACGATGGCCCTACCGAAACCGGAAAACGATATTGCGTAAATTCATTATCCATGGAGTTTCAAAAAAAATAATATTAAATTTATACATTGAAAGCACCAAATTTCAAAGTTCAAGACTTTGGAATTTGGTGCTTTTTCTTTTTAGGAAGCTCCCTTTTCAACTTATTTGGAATTTGGAATTTGGAATTTTGTTCCGATGCTTCGGGATTCCTTTAGTATTTCGTAATTTCGTTGCTTCAAAAGAAATACATTTTAAAAAAAGGAAATGAGCAAATACGACGTAATAGTTTTAGGAAGCGGTCCCGGGGGTTATGTTACCGCCATAAGGGCTTCACAATTAGGTTTAAAGACCGCTATTGTTGAAAAAGAAAGCCTTGGAGGCGTTTGTTTAAACTGGGGATGTATTCCCACAAAAGCACTATTGAAGAGCGCACAGGTTTTTGACTATCTAAAACATGCAGATAGCTACGGACTTACGGTAAAGGAATTCGATAAGGATTTCGGGAAAGTAATTGAAAGAAGCCGCGGCGTAGCAGAAGGAATGAGCAAAGGCGTTCAGTTTTTGATGAAGAAAAACAAAATAGACGTTATTAACGGCTACGGAAAAATAAAAACAGGAAAGAAAGTTGATGTTGATGGCAAGGAATATTCCGCAGACCATATAATTATTGCTACCGGCGCCCGTACCCGCGAATTGCCAAATTTAAAGCAGGACGGTACAAAAGTTATTGGCTATCGCGAAGCTATGACGCTAAAGAAGCAGCCAAAAAGTATGATAGTTGTGGGTAGTGGCGCAATAGGTGTTGAATTTGCACATTTCTACAATGCTATGGGAACGGATGTTACCATAGTTGAATTTTTACCTAACCTTGTTCCTTTGGAAGACGAAGATGTTTCGAAACAATTTGAGCGCTCTTTTAAAAAGGCGGGAATTAAGGTAATGACCAATTCTTCGGTTGAAAAACTGGACACTTCAGGTAAACTGGTAAAAGCTACCGTAAAAACTGCAAAAGGTGAGGAAACACTAGAGGCTGAAGTTGTACTTTCAGCAGTTGGTATAGCTTCAAACCTAGAAAATATTGGCCTTGAAGATGTAGGTATTGTTACCGATAAAGGCAAAATAATGGTTAACGATTGGTACCAAACCAATATTCCAGGATATTATGCTATTGGCGATGTAGTTCCCGGTCCTGCCCTAGCCCACGTTGCTTCAGCAGAAGGAATTACCTGTGTTGAAAAAATTGCCGGACTTCATGTTGAACCAATCGATTACGGCAACATTCCAGGTTGTACCTACGCTTCGCCAGAAATTGCAAGTGTTGGGATGACTGAAAAGCAAGCAAAGGAAGCTGGCTACGAATTGAAAGTGGGGAAATTCCCGTTCTCAGCTAGCGGAAAAGCAAGTGCTTCGGGCGAAAAGGATGGTTTTGTAAAGGTGATTTTCGACGCTAAATACGGCGAATGGTTGGGCTGCCATATGATTGGCGCTGGCGTAACCGATATGATTGCCGAAGCCGTTTTAGGCAGAAAACTGGAAACAACCGGTCACGAAGTTTTAAAAGCTATACACCCGCATCCAACAATGAGCGAAGCCGTAATGGAAGCCGTTGCCGATGCGTATGGGGAAGTGATACATTTATAGACGTTAGACGTTAGACGTTAGACGTTAGACGTTAGACGTTAGACGTTAGACGTTAGACG
>CAXBDO010000056.1:0-10237 GCA_963974165.1 uncultured Aequorivita sp. | reverse complement strand
ATCTACAATGCCTTTTAAATCTATGGTTTTGCTTCCGCGGTAGGAGCCATCGCTTGTAATTACCATTTTACAGTCGGAATCGTTAATTCGCGTTTGTAGGGCGGTGGAAGAAAATCCTGCAAATACCACAGAATGTATGGCCCCAATGCGGGCACAGGCCAAGATTGAAATAGCCAATTCTGGAATCATGGGCAGATAAATGCAAACCCTATCGCCTTTTTGTATGCCGTGGTCCTTCAGCACGTTTGCAAATTTACATACGCGTTCGTGCAGTTGTTTGTAGCTTATGTGTTCCGCTTCTTCGGAAGGATCATTGGGTTCAAAAATTATGGCGGTTTTATTGCCACGGCTGTAAATGTGCCTGTCTATACAATTTTCAGTGATGTTCAGTTTTGCGCCTTTATACCAGGATACTTCAGATTTGGCTGGGTCATGTTCCAATACTTTTTCCCATCGTTTTCGCCATAAAAAATTTTCTTCCGCAATTTCTTCCCAGAAATTTTCTGGATCGCGAACCGATTTTCTGTATACCTGAAAATATTCTTCTAAATTTTTAATGTGGTAATTGCTCATGGTTAGGAGGATTGTAGCGTGTTTCTGAAATATTAATTTTTGATTCAGAAATATATCCAAATATGACGAGTCTTTAAACTAAATAGGGAAGAAATTCTTGAGCGGTATATAAATCCACCCCTTTTTGGGTTTAAGAATCCCAATTCTGCAAATTTTGAAATAAAAAACCCGAGCTTTTTATTAACTCGGGTTTTTGGGGAAGTGAAAAATAAAGGCTTTAATCCTTATAATTAATCATCCAGTTAATACCGTATTTATCGGTGCATCTTCCGTATTGTGCGCCCCAAGATGTTTTTTGGAACGAGGTATGCACTTTTCCGGCTTTCGATAATTGTTCAAAAGTGTTTTTGGCCTCATCGGCACTGTCCATATCTACGCCCAGGTGCATATTTGTACCGTCTGTTAAAGGCGTATCTGGCGATGCGTCATAGCCCAAAATTGTAAAGTTTTTACCGAGCAGTTCGGCGTGTTGCCATTTAGCCCGATAGATGTCTGGAATATCTATCGCTTTATCTTCGTAAGTTTCTATGTTTTTAATTTCTCCTCCAAAAATATCTTTGTAGAAATTAAATGCTTCCTGACAGTTTCCTTTGAAAGCTAAGTATGCTTCAATTCTCATAGTATTTTATTTTAATTAGCTATTTTTTTAAAAAGGGTAATTTATCTCTTAAATAGCCTAGACAATAAGCCCAGTACCAATAACACTAGAAAAATGTAGAAAATAATTTGAGCTATATCAGTTGCACCTTCTGCAATTCCACCGAAGCCAAAAATTGCCGCAATTATTGCAATTACAAGAAAAATAATAATCCATCGTAACATAATTTTAAGTTTTTTGTGTTAGTATTCCACTAAGCTAAAAATTGTAATTAAATTTCTTTTATTATTTGTAGGATGTTTAACAGTAGTTGTTAAGATTAATAAAAATGCATCGCGCAGTTTTATGGGCACTGTTGATATCTTTATATTTGGAATATTTCCAATAATATGGAATTAATCCATAGTTTTGTAATAATGAAAAAGTCTATTTTACATCTCGATCTCGACACCTTTTTTGTTTCCGTAGAACGTCTGTTAGACAGCGAATTGCTTAAAAAACCTGTATTGGTTGGCGGTACGGGCCAACGTGGGGTTGTGGCTGCCTGCAGTTACGAAACGCGCAAATTTGGGGTGCGTTCTGGCATGGCCATGCAGATGGCAAAACAACTTTGTCCGCACGCCATTGTTATACGTGGCAACGCGAGCACGTATATGAAATATTCAAATTTAATTACCGATATAATTCGCGACACCGTGCCGCTTTTCGAAAAAACAAGTGTGGATGAATTTTACGTAGATCTTACGGGAATGGATCGGTTTTTTGGAAATTATAAATTTGCGTCAGAACTTCGGAAGCGGATTATAAAAGAATCTGGTTTGCCCATTTCTTTTGGGCTTTCGCAGAATAAAATTGTGAGTAAAGTAGCTACTGGTGAAGCCAAGCCAAACAACCAATTAAAAATTGATTATGGCTATGAAAAGGAATTTTTGGGGCCGTTGGCAATCCGGAAAATCCCGATGATTGGAAAGGTGTCTGCCCAAACTTTAATCCATATGGGCATAGATAGGGTGAAGCTGATCCAGGAAATGCCCGTAGAAATGCTAACGGCCGTTTTGGGAAAAAACGGCCATACCGTATGGAATCGTGCCAATGGAATAGACAACACGCCCGTAATTCCTTATTGCGAACGAAAATCCATCAGTAACGAACGCACTTTTAATCTAGACACCATAGATGTACAAAAATTGCGCGATACGCTAACCGCAATGGTAGATACATTGTGTTACCAATTGCGGTTGGGCAATAAAATGACGGGCTGCGTATCGGTTAAAATTCGTTATTCCGATTTTCAAACCTATAATAAACAAATTCGAATTCCGTACACCAGCGCAGACCATATTTTAATGCCGGCAGTAATGGAGCTTTTCAACAAACTATACGAGCGCCGAATATTGGTGCGATTAATAGGGGTGAAGTTTTCACATCTTGTGGGCGGACATTATCAAATAAACCTTTTTGACGATAATGAAAAGACCTTGGAGCTTTATAAATCCTTAGATAAAATCCGCAATCGGTTTGGCGCGGCAAGTGTTATGAAAGCTTCCACGCTAGATGTAAAATCGGTTATATCTGGCAGAAACCCTTTTGATGGCGAACCGCCAGTGCTTTTAGCCCATCGAAACCAATAATGTATTTAAACTGCCACACATATTACTCATTGCGTTATGGGGTGCTTTCCGTACCCCAATTATTGGAACTTGCCCAATACAATAATGTTAATGAGTTGGCATTGACCGATATTAATAGCACAACGGCCTGTTTGGAATTTATAAAGGAAGCCCCCAAGCAGAATATACGGCCAATTGTAGGGGCAGATGTTCGCAATGGCAACAGCCGCTGTTATGTGTGTTTGGCTAAAAACAACACAGGTTTTCTAGAGATAAACCAATTTTTAACCACTCATCTTCACACAGAAAAACCGTTTCCGGAAGTGCCCCCTTCCTTTAAGAATGTTATCAGTATTATTCCTTTTGAAAAGGTTTTGGAGTACGAAATGGAAAGTTTTGCACCAAATTGGTATATAGGCATTTCAGTGGCAGACCTCAATAAACTGAAGTTTTCCCGCTTAAAAAAACACAAGGAAAAGTTGGTATTGCTGCAACCGGTAACTTTTCAGAATCAAACCCATATTAATATCCACAGGCTTTTAAGGTGTATAGACCATAATATTATTTTAAGCAAACTGCCCGAAACGGAACAGGGAAGCAATAAAGATAGAATGTATTCTATTGCCGAACTGCGTGAACTATTTGAAGGTTTTGAAGGTGTTTTAAAGAATACGGAACATATTATGAAGGAGTGTTCAATTGAATTTAAATTTGGGGAAGAGCGCGAAAATCAAAATCAGACAACCTATTTAGATTCCAGCGAAGCAGATTACCAATTGCTATTGCGTTTAGTTGAAGAGCGAAAACACCGCCGCTATAAAGTTTTGACCCAACAAATAACCGATAGAATAGAACGCGAATTACAAGCCATTCAGCAAATGGATTTTGTGTCTTATTTCCTTATAAATTATGATATTTTGCAATATGCAATTAAAAACGACTACCCCTATATTGGTCGTGGAAGCGGCGCCAACAGTGTGGTTGCGTATATTTTGGGCATCACCAATGTAGACCCTATCGAATTGGATCTTTATTTTGAACGGTTTATAAACCTGTATCGATCTTCGCCTCCAGATTTCGATATCGATTTTTCGTGGAAAGATAGGGACGATGTTACCCGTTATATTTTTGAACGCTTCCCGCATACCGCTTTAATGGGCACCTATGTAACCTTTCAGTATCGCGCGGTGGTAAGGGAGTTGGGGAAAGTATTCGGCTTGCCAAAAGCAGAAATTGACGCTTTTTTAAAGGGAGCTACCCCAAATACAAAAAACGACCATTACTTTAAGCTTGTGGCCAAATATGGAGAGTTGCTCCACGGTTTCCCAAATTATTTGAGTGTACATTCCGGCGGAATAGTAATTGCAAAACAACCCGTACAGGCCTATTGCGCTACATTTATGCCTCCAAAAGGATTTCAGACGCTGCAGATAGATATGCATATAGCCGAAGCGGTAGGCATCTTTAAATTTGACATACTTGCGCAACGCGGACTTTCAAAAATTAAAGACGCCATTGAGCTTGTAAAAGAAAATCAGCCCGATGCAAGTTTAATGAATATTGAAGATACCGAACCTTTTAAAAACGATCCAGCAATTAATGAACTGCTAAAAACCGGCGATTGTATGGGCGTGTTTTATGTTGAATCGCCCGCTATGCGCACATTAATGACGCGACTGCAAACACAGGATTATTTGGGCTTGGTTGCGGCTAGCTCTATTATTAGGCCCGGCGTTACCAATGGCGGAATGAAGAATGCCTATATAGAACGCCACCGTTTTCCGGAGAAAAGAACGGAAGCCCATCCAGTGCTTTTGAAAATTATGGCCGATACTTACGGGGTAATGGTCTATCAGGAAGACGTGCTTAAAGTAGCCCATTATTTTGCGGGCCTCAGTCTTGCCGAAGCAGACGTACTACGCCGCGGAATGAGCGGCAAGGGCAGGAGCAAAGAGCAGTTTGACGCTTTGGAAAAAAAGTTTTATAAAAATTGTGAGGAAAAAGGCTATCAGCCTAAAATTATTGAAGAAGTATGGGACCAAATAAAAGCCTTTGCGGGCTATGCCTTTGCCAAGGGACATTCTGCCTCATATGCCGTTGAAAGCTATCAGAGTTTATATTTAAAAAAATATTTTCCTTTGGAGTTTATGACGGCAGTGCTCAATAATGGCGGCGGTTTTTATAATCTGGATACCTATATAAATGAAATAAAAAAATGCGGCGGTATAGTTGAAAATCCCTGTATTAATAATAGCGACCACGGTAATTGCATAAAAGGAAAAACGGTGTATTTAGGTTTTGGGATGGTAAAGGATATCGAAAACCGAACCGTTCAAAAAATATTGAATGAGCGCCAATTGTACGGCAATTTCACCGATTTCAACAACTTTTTGGAGCGTTGCAAAATTGGTTTGGAGCAGCTTATGTTATTGATCCGTATAAACGTGTTTCGTTCTTTTGAACCCAATAAGCATAATTTAATGTGGAATGCACACTTAAATGAAAATTCACAAAAGAACAAAAGTGCGCAGCCACAATTGTTTAGGCCGAAACGATTAAACTACACGCTGCCCGTTTTAAAAGGCAATTCCATTATTGATGCCTACGACAATCTGGAGTTGATGGGTTTTACCTTACAGGATGATTTCAGTCTTATTCCGCCCAGAAAATACCCGCTTACCTTGGCAGCAGATTTAAAAAATTATGAAGGCAAAAAAATTACGATATTAGGGAAGCTCGTTACTTCCAAAAACACGCGCACTTCCAAAGGCGATTATATGTCGTTTTCTACATTTTTGGATAGGGAAGGAGTGTGTTTTGACAGTGTACAGTTTCCCAATATAAAAGCTAAATATGCAATGAACGGCATAGGCATTTACTTTATCAAAGGGGTAGTAACGGAAGATTTAGGCTATTATGCCATTACTACGGAGGAAATAGTAAAAGTGCCCTTATTGCCCGATCCAAGATTTTCAGAAGAGCAAAAAACGCAAAAGAGTATTTAAGACAATTGCCGCTGTCATAAATTTATATGCACTTCAACTAAATTTATTTTTCAGCTTCCAGCCTCTTAATATATTGCTTCATTTCGGCTATTTCCTTTTCTTGGGCTTTAATAATATCATCGGCCAATTTTCTAACTTCTGGATCTTTAATATCGGCCCTTTTACTGGTTAGTATTGCAATGGAATGGTGCGGAATCATTGCTTCCATCCATAAAACGTCACCAATAATGGGGCGTTGTGCCCTAACTAGTCCAAGGGCGCTAACAAATAGGATTAAGCTTCCCAATAAAATTGCGATGTTCTTCTTCTTGTTTTGGTACATCTTCCGCATAAAAAACCACATAATTACCGCCATAGCCGCAATACCCAAACAAGACATATAAAACCTTGTAAGGCTAAAATATACGTGGTCTATTTCATAGGTATTTAAATACATGGTAATATACATAGCTATAAATGATGTGACGAGCATCAAAATAAACTTGGTATAAACGTTGTCTTTAGAATGTTGATTTGAATGTTGGTTAGAATTTTCCATAATAATTATTTATAATTAACAATTTACGTTTTTTGCACATTTCAGAATCTATTTAAAATCCTTCAATGTAAATTCAGAAGCACTTTTCAAGCTGTCCAATTCATCCCAAGAAATGGGCATAGCAATACCTGCTGCTTCATTGGCCCTAAGGGAATAAGGACAAACCGAAGTTTGCGCATAGGCGTTGCGCAAATAATCCAAAAACAATTTTCCTTCCCTGTTATCTTTTCGAACGGCCGTGGTAAGCAATTTTGGATATTTTTTCTCCAGTTCGAGCGCCATTTGTTTTACATCTGTTCGGCGTTCATCAAAAGTTTTGGTGCGCCGGTGTGTGTACCGCAAATGCAGGCCTTGCTGACCAGTAGTCATTAATTGGGGTTCCAGGCCTTGTTTCAGCAAATATTCCCTAACATATTTTGCCGCATCCTTTACCTTGTTAAAATTATTTCCCGAAGGGTCCAAATCAAAAACAACCTTATCTGGCATGGTAAGCTTATCTGCTTTGGCCAACCATATATGAAACTCCAAAGTACCTTGATTTGCAAGGTAAATCAAGCTTTTTTTGTTATTGCAGATTACCTGGGTGTTGCTTCCTTCCTCGGTCTTAATTTCTACCCTTTTTATAAATGAAGGAAAATAATCGCCCGCACTTTTTTGATAAAATCCATCATCACCTATTCCATTTGGAAATCGGTGCAGCGTTAATGGCCTATCCTTTAAATATGGCAACATATTTTCCGCAACTTTTTCATAATATTCCACCATCTCCAATTTGGTTATTCCCAATTTTGGATAGATTATTTTATCTGGATGCGAAATGGCAATACCCGCAATTTCTGGTGTTTTCATTTAAGTTTTAGATTAAGATAAACTCTTATTTTACATTTATTCCTCTTCTTCAGCCGAAGCAATTTCCTTCATACTACGTCCCGAAATAACACTATTATTTTGCGTGCTAACTGGGTTTCGGCGGGCATCTGCTTCTGCATCGTCCATTTTCACCAACAGCCAATTGCCTTTCATGTTGCCGCTTTTCATTTCAATAAGCGCGTAGCCGCCCTTTAGTTTTTCACCTTCCAACCAAAATTCTAAAGTCCCCATTTTAAACGCATCGGAAAGGGAAATAGGCTCCCCATCCTTATCCTTTTTAAGATTCTGGAAGTGCCCCTTGTCCCAGACCATTACTGTTCCGCCGCCATATTGTCCTTTGGGAATGGTGCCTTCAAAATCTGCATAGGCCATTGGATGATCTTCTGTAGGGATGGCCATGCGTTTAACAGAAGGATTGGTGCTGGGACCTTTAGGTACAGACCAGGATTTTAGGGTGTTGTCAATCTCCAATCTAAAATCGTAATGAAGGTTAGTGGCGTCGTGTTTCTGGATAACAAAAATGGGATCGCCCCCACGCTTTGCGTTTTTTTTATTTTCTCGAGGTTCTTTTGTTTTACTGAAATCGCGTTTGTCCTCGTAATTTTGCTGTTTCATTTTCCAGCCAATTTAATTTTCTATCCAATTTACAATTATTGTAAGAGGGCCATTTATAAGGTTTTCTTAAAAAATGTTTGAAACTATATTTTAGATTGAAATTTTTCCATCGAATAATACTATTGCCTCGGAAATGTTTACTGCTGAAAAAAGAATTAAAATATTTCCGATTGCCCCAATAGCGCTGCGATTACCGTAGAAATTGATGTTGTATAATTGGCCAAAATTCAAAAATGAAATATTTTAGAATAAACGCTGGGTTAAAATTTTCTTAAGGAGGAATTCCAGCTCAAAATTTTATAAAACATTTTTTAAATTGCTGTAAAATTGGACGTTACCAGTTGAAAATCTTAGAAATTTTAAATCTTAAAATTGAAATGTTATGACGAAAGACCACGGAAAACAGATCAAAGATGACGAGCGCTATGAAGCCTTGCGCGATGAAGGAATGAGCAAGGAAAAAGCTGCGCGGATTGCCAACTCCAAAAACCCCGGCAAAAAAGGGGGAAAAGCAGAAGACTATGAAGATCGCACAAAAAAGGAACTCGTTTCCAAAGCGAAGGAAGTAGGTATAAAAGGCTATAGTAAAATGGATAAGGATGAACTGATTAAAAATCTTCGCAACCATTAATAGCCATCGATAAGAATTTTATCCGCCTATAAGTTCACCACCGTTTATATGGATAAACTGGCCCGTGATATAGCTACTATCATCGCTTGCCAAAAATACATAGGCAGGCGCAACTTCGCTCGGCTGGCCAGCACGGCCCATTGGAGTATTTTGGCCAAAATCTGAAACATCGTCAAAAGTTGCGGGAATAAGTGGCGTCCAAATTGGACCTGGCGCAACGCCGTTAACACGGATTTTCTTCTTTGCCAGATTCTGCGAAAGGGAACGGGTAAAACTTACAATTGCCCCCTTGGTACTGGAGTAGTCCAATAAATGATCGCTACCCCTATAAGCCGTAACTGAACTTGTATTAATTATTGTAGCGCCTTTTTCTAAATGTTCCAACGCCGCTTTTGTAACATGGAAGAAGGAAATAATATTTGTATCAAAAGTCTTTTTAAGATGGGCTGAGGTTATTTCTTCTAAACTGTCTTTTGGAAATTGGGTCGCGGCATTGTTTACCAAAACGTCCAATTTTTTATATTCCTGCACACATTTTTTTACTACCGATTTACAAAATGCTTCCTTGGTAAGGTCGCCTTCAATTAATAAACAACGCTGCCCTTCCTTTTCAACCAAATTTTTGGTTTCCAGGGCATCTTTGTCTTCTTTTAAATATACAATAGCTATATCTGCGCCTTCCCGAGCATAATGTACGGCAACACTTCGCCCTATTCCGCTATCGCCGCCTGTAATAAGGGCTACTTTTCCTTTCAATTTTTCACTTCCTATATACCCTTTTCGAATAATTTCGGGCTCGGGATTCATTTTATGCTGGTCTCCTGGTTGGGATTGTGACTGTTCCGGGAATTTTTTGGGTTTTGTCATTTTTTGAAGAAATTAAATTTTAATAACTGTTTCACCTAATTAATCAAGTATTCAGAATTTCATAATGAATAGGTTTGAATGTGCCACCATTGCTATCTTCGGCAGAACAGGCTGTAAGGGCCACAATTAAATCCATCTCTGCTTCAAAAAGCACATAATCATCTGGCCGACTTAAAGGCGGAAGCACAGTTAATTTTCCGTTGGTGGCGAATTGTACATTCATAAAAATATTAAATGCCGTTGGCACATCGTCTGGCGCAATATTAAATTTCTCCAAAGATGTATACAGGTTTTCAAAACAGCTTGGGTGATAGTCGGGGTTGTTGTACATAATCTGAAAAGTCTCCGGGCTGCAGGGCGCCAAAAGAAAGTCGTTGCGGCCATTGGTATCTTCCAAAATTTTCATCATTTTCCGGCTTCTATTGCTCCACAAATAATTACCGGTGCTTATTAATATGCTTTCTTCAAAGTCGAGCGTCTTGCCCGATGATATTTTTTCCCTAGTATCTTTCGCATTAAAAAGCACCATATCGCTTACTTGTTGACCCATAGGGTCTATTACCTTTAATTTTTCACCTTTTTTTAGCGTAAAGGCAGTACCAGTTTGGGGGTGTATTTTATGCGTCATGTAAATTGAAATTTTTTATTTATTAGATGATATAAATTATTCTTTAACCATTGTGGAACGGACATTTCCAAGCACCACCTACATTTCTGCCACTGTATTGTTTAGCCTCACTGCTTTCGCCAAAATCTTCCAAAACTGGGTTTATATTGCCTTGTAGGGCGGCATCGCGTTCCCTTATTTTATCGCGCACCTTATGGTAGGCGCCCATTTCGCGCAACTTCTCAAATTGGGAATGTAAGTTGAAAACGATGGTAACATATGGCGCGCGTCTTGCCATACGCGAACTTTTGGGATGCATTCCC
>CAXBDO010000055.1:0-10318 GCA_963974165.1 uncultured Aequorivita sp. | reverse complement strand
GGCAAAGGTATGGGTGGCGGTATGCCTATTGGCGCTTTTACCGCTTCACATAATGTTATGGCGCTATTGCAGGACAATCCAAAATTAGGGCATATAACCACTTTTGGCGGAAACCCCGTTATTGCGGCTGCCGCTTTGGCAACCCTTCAGGAAATAACGGAAACCAACATTATTGAACAAACCCTTCAAAAAGAGCAACTTTTCCGAAAATTATTAAAACATCCCTTAATAAAAGAAGTGCGCGGAAGAGGCTTAATGTTGGCCGCAATGTTGGAAACGCCAGAGCTCGCAACCGAAGTCATTCTTGCCTGTAGAGACCAAGGTTTGATACTTTTCTGGCTGCTTTTTGAAGGCCGCGCCATCCGTATTACGCCACCGCTCACAATCAGCAATGACGAAATTGCAGAAGGCTGCAAATTGATTCAAACCGTGTTAAATCGAGTCAAATCGTGTTAATTTGAGTCAAATTAAATCATATCGTGTCAAATCGTGTCAAATCACGTTAAATCGAGTCAAATCCAGTCAATATTGATCAATTTGTACAACCCGTTTATTTACAGGTTTTTATACATTATCTTTGTGTTGATAAGTTCGTTAACAAGAAACGCGGCATAACTATTGAACTTGCCATTACATTATTATCTTTAAAATAGAAGAAACCGTTAAACCGTGCGTATGAAATTAAGTTCAAACGAGCATAACAACTTCTCGCTGGAAAAATTTGAATCTATGCTGAAAACCAACAGCGTTCTATTTTTCGACTCAGAGGAATTTGAAGAGATAGTACACCACTATCTTGAAAACGGCAAAATTGCCCTTGCCAAAAAGGCAACCAAATTGGGGCTGGAACAGCACCCCTCCTCCACCAATCTGAAGCTTTTCCAAATCGAAATGTTTATTTTCGAAAATAAGTTAGATATAGCCGACGAACTTTTGGATGCCCTGTACCAATTGGAACAGAGCAATGAGGAGATCTATATTCAAAAAGCAAATATATTTTCGCGTCGCGACAAACATAAGGAGGCCATTTCACTCTTGGAACAGGCCTTGGAAATTACCGACGATGAGGCAGACGTACTTTCGTTATTGGGCATGGAGTATCTTTTTATGGAAGATTACCAAAATGCCAAGATTTATTTTATGAAATGTCTAGAGGAAGATGAAGAAGATTATTCTGCCCTTTATAATGTTATTTACTGCTTCGAATATCTTGACGAAACCGAAGCCGCCATTGAATATTTAAACGATTTTCTTAATAAAAACCCGTATTGCGAAGTGGCTTGGCACCAAGTTGGCAAGCAATACCACGAACTGAAGGATTATAAAAAAGCCCTTGCAGCCTTCGACTTTGCCATAATAAGCGATGATCGTTTTATTGGGGCATACCTTGAAAAAGGAAGGGTTCTCGAAAAGCTAAAAAGGTATGAGGAAGCTATCGAAAGTTATTCCATAACCTTAGGGCTGGACGATCCAACATCATACGCACTTTTGCGTATGGGCAAATGTTATGAAAAATTGGACAATGCCGAAATGGCTATTCAATTTTACACCAAGTGTGTAGAGGAAGATTCTTTGTTAGATAAGGGTTGGATAGCAATTACCGATTATTACATTAAGAACAAACAGTTTCAAAAAGCGCTTTATTATATTGAAAAAGCCATCAGCATAGATAGCGAGAATGTGCTTTATTGGAAGCGCTACGCCAAAATAAACAACAAACTCAGTCTTTTTGAAGAGGCCGAAGTTGGTTACCGCAAAGCCTTGGAGCTGGGCAATTATGAAATAGAATCATGGTTAACCCGCGCAGATCTTTTAAAGAATCTTGGCGAATTTGAAGGTGCGGTAAATAATTTAAATCAAGCCTTGGAATTCTATCCAGAGCACCCAGAAATAGAATACCGACTATCTGGGCTTTATTTCACGCTTAATGAAACCGATAAAGGTGCGTTTCACTTAAAGAACGCCCTTAAAGCCGAACCTGAATTTTTGATGATTATTGAGGAATTATTTCCACAGATATATCAATTGGAAACTGTGGTTGAAATAATTAAACAACACAAAAATCCTTCTATTTAATTTCTGTATTTTTGGGGTTATTTGAAAATAAATCTATGCCTCAAAGAAATTTTCTACAGTATTTAATTGTATCAGCAAAAGGGCTTGCCATGGGCGCAGCCGATGTAGTTCCGGGTGTTTCGGGCGGTACTATCGCCTTTATTTCTGGAATTTATGAAGAACTGATTGAAACCATCCACAATATAGATCTTGGATTTTTTTCCATTTGGAAAAAGGAAGGATTTCTAAAAGCGTGGCGCCATTATAACCTCGGGTTTTTGCTCGCGCTCTTTTCCGGGGTTTTTATTAGTATTATTTCCCTTGCAAAGCTTATTACCTGGTTATTGGAAACATATCCAATTATGGTCTGGTCCTTTTTCTTCGGTTTGGTAATAGCCAGTATCGTTTATGTGGGCAAACAATTAACCAATTGGAAAATGCCCGTAATTACCGCGCTACTTTTAGCCACCATTGTTTCATATCTTGTTACAATAGCAGACCCCATTGGTTCGCCAGATAATACTTGGTTTTTATTTTTTGCGGGTTTTGTTGCCATTATTGCAATGATTTTGCCCGGTATTTCAGGTGCATTTATTCTCTTGCTTTTAGGAGCTTATACCGCCGTTATTGGCATTGTAACCCAATTTGGGGAAGGAATAACAACTTTAAACAGTTCACAGTTTTTTGGCGCTTTAGGCAAACTTTTAGTATTTGCAGTAGGTGCAATTTTAGGCTTAAAAGTTTTTTCAAGAGCATTAAATTGGATGTTCAAGCACCATAAAAATCTTACCCTTGCCGTGCTTACCGGATTTATGATAGGCGCATTAAACAAAATTTGGCCTTGGAAACAAGTGCTTCAATATCGCCTAAACCACGCCGGACAAGAAGTCCCTTTTATAGAGCGCAGTATATTGCCCCAAAATTATGAGGGCGAGCCACAGATTATGTACGCCATTATTTTTGCCATAATTGGTTTCCTAACAATATTCCTTTTAGAAAAATTGGCCGTGCGCAAAGGTCCTATAACGCCTGAAGAAGAAACTGATTAGCCTTTTTGAAATCTCAAAATAGATACTGAACACTGAACACTGAATACTGAACACTCGAAATGTACGAAAACCGCTCCCTCTCAGATAAAGTCTGGCTGGTCCTAAAAGGACTCGGAATGGGCGCGGCCAATAAGGTGCCGGGAGTTTCGGGAGGAGTAGTTGCATTTGTAGCCGGATTTTACGAGGAATTTATCTATTCGCTCCAAAAAGTAAACAAAAAGGCTTTTAAACTTTTGCTTGGCCGCCGATTTGAAAGTTTTTATCGCTATGTTAACGGACAGTTTTTAAGCTTGTTAATTTTGGGAATGGTGATAAGCTACTTCAGCGTTTCCAAGATTTTGGATTATTTAATCGTCCACTATGAGCTTTACGTTTGGAGCGCCTTTTTTGGAATGATTATAGGTTCCATTTATTTTATTGCAAAAGATTTTGGCGAATGGAACCGTAAATATGCAGCTTATTTGGTCTGCGGGGTTCTGGCCGGTGTGGCAATTAGTTTTTTGGAACCCGCTAGGGAGAACAGTAATTTATTTTTTGTTTTTTTCTGCGGCATCATTAGCGTTTCGGGTATGACGCTGCCAGGGCTTTCTGGCTCCTTTATCCTTATGCTATTAGGCAACTATGTTCTGCTGTTGGTAGATTCGGTAAATGCATTATTCGATACTATTGCGGCGGTTATACAATGGGATTTTAGTTGGGTATATAATCCCCAGCATATAGAACTTCTTCAAGTATTGGCCGTATTTTCCCTGGGTTCATTAGTTGGTCTGGTTTCGCTTTCGCATTTTTTGGCGTTTGTTTTAAAGCGCTATAAAAAAGCTACCTATGCGGTTATTATCGGTTTTATTGCTGGATCATTGGGCGTAGTATGGCCATGGAAGGAAGAAAGATTTGCTTTGGACGGTTTAGGAAAGATTCAATTAGACGGCAACGGCCGCGAAATAATAACTGGATATTCAAGATATTGGCCATCAGAATTTAATGCCGAAACAATGCTCGCCATCGCCTTTGTCATAATAGGAGTTATGATTGTTTTGAGCCTAGACTGGTACGACAATCTCAAAAAGAAACAACATGGCTAGGTTTGGATTGATCGGGAAAAACATAGGGTATTCATTTTCGAAAAAATACTTTTCAGAAAAATTTGAAAAGGAAAATTTACCGCATACCTATGAAAATTTCGATATTCCCTCTATAGAAAGCTTCAAAAATATTATAGCCGAAACCCAGAATTTAAAAGGGTTTAATGTTACTATTCCTTACAAACAGGAAATTATTCCCCTACTCGATAATTTAAGCGAAGAAGCCCAAAAAATGGGGGCAGTAAATACCATCAAAATTTCCGCAGACCATAAATTGACGGGTTATAATACTGACCATTTCGGGTTTTATAAGGCAGTGGAAACCTATTTACCACTTCAGCATAAAACGGCACTTATTTTGGGCACCGGCGGAGCTTCAAAAGCCATTGCTTATGCGTTAAACAATTTGGGTTTCAACTATAAATTTGTAAGTAGGAAGAATGATGAAAATTCCTTCGCCTATTCTGATTTAACCCAAGAAATCATCGAGGCACATCTATTGATCGTAAACTGTACGCCCTTGGGCACTTTTCCCAATATTACAGACTGCCCCCCTATTCCCTATCAATTTATAACCGAAAACCATTTGCTCTTCGATTTAATCTACAACCCTAGCGAAACCGAATTCATAAAACGCGGCAAACTTCAAGGTGCAAAAACCAGCAACGGACTGAGAATGTTAGAGCTGCAAGCTGAAAAAGCTTGGGAAATCTGGAATTCATAATTCTAAATAAAAAAACCAAAAAAACGCTGTGTGCTTTGCCAATTGCGCAGTTGTTAGTATATTGACCCTCTAAGAAAAATGAACTTAAACATTGAAACAAATGTCAGACGATAAATTACAACAGGAAGAAAACGAAAAGGAAATTTCTACCAACGATATCAATCTTGAAGCAAATAGCGCTTCTGAAACTTCTGAAGAAACCCAAAACGTTTCTGAAACTGCTACTGCTTCCGAAGAAAAGGAAACCTCTGAAAATAATACAGAAAAAAGTGGGGAGGCCGAAGAAGGAAGTGTGGTAGAAAATGCATTGATTGAGGAAAATGAAGCTGTTGTAGAGAAAGAGTCTATGGAAGCCACTGCCGCCGAAAAAATTATAGCGTCGGAAGATGAAAGTGAAGACGAAGAAGAAGTAGCTTCATCTGAAGACGAAGAGGATGAGGAAGAGTCAGAAGAAAAAGCACAAAAGGATTATAGCACGCTTTCCGAAAAAGAATTGGTAGCCGAATTGGATACGCTCCTGAAGACGAAAAAAATTCAGGAATTAAAGCACGATGTTGAAGAAATCCGTTCAGAATTCAATGCCAAATTTAACGAGGAACTTGAACATAAAAAGGAAGAGTTTTTAGCTGAGGGCGGAAATATAATCGACTTTCATTACACCACTCCCTTAAAAAAGGAATTCAATTCGCTTTATTTCGATTATAAGGAAAGACGAAACAATCACTACAAAAACCTTAAAAAAGATCTTCAATCCAATATCGACAAACGTTGGGAATTGATTGAGGAATTAAAGGGACTTTTGGGCGCCGAGGAAAACATTAATACTACCTATAAACATTTTAAGGAAATTCAGGAAAAATGGCACGTTGCGGGGGCAATTCCAAGAGATAAATACAATACCGTTTGGAATACCTACCACCACCACGTTGAAAATTTCTACGATTTTTTACATCTAAACCGCGAGTTCCGTGATCTGGATTTTAAGCATAACCTAGATGCCAAGCTAAAATTGATTACCCGTGCCGAAGAACTTGCACAGGAAGAAGATATAAACAAGGCATTCCGCGAGTTGCAGATGCTCCACAAAATGTGGAAAGAAGACATTGGCCCCGTTGCCAAGGAATACCGCGACGAAGTGTGGGATAAATTTAGCGATGCTACCAAGATAATCCACGATAAGCGCCAAAACCAATTGGCCGAAATGGAAAAGGATTTTGAGGATAATTTGGCCCTTAAAAACCAGATTATAGAGGAAATCAAAAAAACTACCGAAGAGGCAAAGCCTAGCCATCAAGGGTGGCAAAATGCCATTAAAAAAGTGCAGGAGTTACGCGATGCCTTTTTTAATACAGGTCGTGTGCCAAGAGCAAACAACAAGGAAATTTGGAAGGCTTTTAAAGATGCAACCGGCAACTTTAATCACCAGAAAAACAGTTTTTACAAAACCCAAAAGAAGGAACAATATACCAACCTTGAAAAGAAACGCGAGCTTATAAAAATTGCTGAGGAAAACAAGGACAGTGAAGATTTTGAGGCTACTACGGCCTTAATGAAAAAAATCCAAAACGATTGGAAATCCATTGGCCACGTTCCTAGAAAAGATAGCGACAAGATTTGGAAGCAGTTTAAAAAAGCCTGCAATCATTATTTTGACAGGGTGCACGCCCAGAAAAATGAAGCAAATAAGGAAGAGGTTGAAAATTTTGAGGCTAAACAAAAAATGCTCGAAAAATTGGCTTCCCTTGAATTAAGCGGCGACCATAAGAGCGATGTTAAAGCTATCAAGGAACATATAACCGCGTGGAAGGAAATAGGCCGTGTGCCTTATAACAAACGTAATATTGAGCAGAAATTCAACAAAACCTTAGATGCGCTGTTTTCAAAATTAGATTTGGGCAAAAAAGAAACCGAGCTTATAAAATTCGACAATAAATTGAATACGCTTGTTAACCGCGAAGACGATCGCAAACTACAAAATGAGCATTTCTTTATTTCTAAAAAAATAGATGAAACCAAGGATGAAATTCGCCAATTGGAAAATAACTTAGGCTTCTTCCATCACGTAGATGAAAACAATCCGTTGGTTAAGGAAGTGCACAACAATATTGCACGCCATAAGGAACAATTGGAGGTCTGGAAAGCGAAGCTTACCAAGATTAAAGAAATTAGGGAAGATTAAGCGATATTTAATTTTAGATTAACGATTGCAGATTTATTAAATTTGAATGGGAAGGATTAGCTAGATTTTAGCTATTTCTTCCCTTTTTTTATGCAATATATTCCATCCCTAGCGGGACGATTATGTTTTCAAAATAAATTCTATCGAAATTCCGTCCCTAGCGGCACGAACACGGATTATCTTTTAATCTGCCAACTGCCACTGAACACTGCCTACTGTAACTTAGCTTCATTCCAGAAAACATCCATTTCCGCCAAGGTCATATCTTTTAGGGATTTGTTCATCTCTTTCGCCTTGCCTTCCAAATATTGAAAGCGGGTTATAAATTTTTTATTGGTGCGTTCCAGGGCATTTTCCGGGTTTACCTTTAAAAAGCGGGCGTAGTTTATCATACTGAACAAAACATCGCCAAATTCGGCTTCAATTTTGTCTTGGTTGTCTTCGTTTATTTCGTGCTGCAGCTCGCCCAATTCTTCCTGTAATTTTTCAAAAACCTGTTGTGGCTCTTCCCAATCAAAACCCACGCCGGCAACTTTTTCTTGGATTCTGCTGGCCTTAACCAAAGCTGGCAAAGATTTTGGCACCCCTTCCAAAACGCTTGTTTTTCCTTCTTTCAACTTTAAATTCTCCCAATTGCGTTTTACTTCATCTTCATCTTTCACCTTTACATCGCTATAAATATGTGGGTGGCGCGAAATGAGTTTGTCGCAAATATTGTTGCAAACATCGGCTATATCGAAATCGTTGGTTTCACTTCCAATCTTGGCATAAAAAACAATATGCAGCAAAACATCGCCCAATTCTTTCTTTACTTCCTGCAAGTCTTTGTCCAAAATAGCATCGCCCAGCTCGTAGGTTTCCTCTATGGTTAAATGCCTCAAGCTTTCCATGGTCTGCTTTTTGTCCCAAGGGCACTGTTCGCGCAGCTCGTCCATAATGGTCAATAATCTATCGAAAGCTTTTAGTTGGTCTTGTCGGGAGTTCATAGTTGCTGTGTTGGTGGTTATTAGTTGTTAGTTGATGGTTGGTAGTTGGTGGTTGTTGGTTGCTGGTTACAGGTTACAGGTTACAGGTTACAGGTTACAGGTTGCAGGTTGCAGGTTGCAGATTGCAAGTTACAAGTTTAGCGCATCGGTATTTCTATTTTCGACTTTCATCGCTCATCGCTCGTGGCTCGTCGCTCATAATTCGTCGCTCATAATTCGTCGTTCGTAACTCGTATCTCGTATTTCCCCAAAAAACAAATCCCTAAACCTTTACAAGCATAGGGACTTTTTATAAAATATAGTATTCGGTAACCCAATAACGGGCTACTAGGTTTTGCGAGATGCTGCACTTTTGGTGGCGCCGCCTTTTTTGGCTGATGAAGCTTTTGGAGATGCCGTTTTAGGGGCTGCAGCTTTTGGGGCTGTAGTTTTTTTGGCAGCTGGCTTTTTTGTTTCCTTGGCTTTATCTGTGCCTTCAGCTTCTGCTTCTTCTTCCTTGCCTTCCTTAGCTTCAGAAAAATCTGTGATGCCGTTTTTAATTAGCATATTGTACCATTGCACCACTTTTTTAATATCGCTGGCGTAAACGCGGTCTTCATCGTAATCTGGCATAATACCAAAGAAAAATTCTTCCAATTCTTCCTTAGAGCTTTTATGGTCTATGGTTTGCTTGCCGTCCTCTTTTTTATAAATTTTCTTAAAAACTTCGCGAAGCGGCACTTCTTCCGTAAGGGTATAAATAGCAATTTCAGAAAGTAGGCTCACATTGTGGCGGCCACTTACGTTTATGGTTTTTCCGTCTAAAAGCGATTCGGCTAAAAAGCCCGCACGGGTTTGGGTTTTTAATTTGTAAAGTCCAGGTTTACCGGAAATGGAAAGCACTTTTTCTAAGCTCATAAATTACCTTTAAAATGTTTTAACGGTTACAAATATCTTTGGTTTGGTTAATATATACAAGCGAGTTAACGTTTCTTTTTTGCATTGGGAAATTTCATCTTGTAATCTATGCCCACTTTGCCTTTCGAAATATTTGTTAGCTTACTTTTTATCAATCTTTTTTTAAGCGGTGAAAGCTTGTCTGTGAAGAGTATACCTTCAATATGGTCATATTCGTGCTGAATAATTCTGGCCACTATGCCGCTGAAAGATTCTTTGTGTTTTTTAAAGTTTTCATCTTCATATTCCATTACGATGTTCGGCTGTCGGAAAACATCTTCGCGCACATCGGGAATACTTAGGCAACCTTCGTTAAACGCCCATTCATCGCCAGATTCTTCGATAATACGCGCATTTATAAATACCTTTTTAAAGGTAGCCACAAATTTTTGCTCCTCTTCCGAAAGGTCCTCATCGTCCTCAAATGGCGACGCATCAACAATAAATAAACGGATTGGCATATTAACCTGGGGTGCGGCAAGGCCAATACCATGAGCCTCGTACATGGTCTCGAACATGTTATCTATTACCTTATCCAAGTTAGGATACTCTTTGGTTATTTCTTCGGTTTCCTTTCTTAAAACTGGATCGCCGTAGGCTACTATTGGTAAAATCATTTTCTAATATCTATTGTTATTTTATTCTGAATTAATCTGGGCACGCGATAAACCGCGAGCCTACTAATCTATTTATTATATAGGTATTCTTGTAGTATTATGGTCGCGCTAATCTCGTCTACCAAGGCTTTGTTCTGGCGCTGTTTCTTTTTTAGGCCGCTGTCTATCATCGTCTGAAAGGCCATTTTACTGGTGTAGCGCTCATCTACCCGCTTTACTTCCAACTGCGGAAAAACATTTGAAAATTTCTTTAGAAACTTCTGGATTTCAACTTCGATATTGGAATGGGTGCCGTCCTTTTGTTTTGGTTCGCCCACAAGTACCAATTCAACTTTTTCTGAAGCGATATATTTCCTTAAAAAATCTATTAATTCAGAAGTGGGAACCGTTGTTAGGCCCGAAGCAATAATCTGCAACTCGTCTGTAATGGCGATGCCCGTGCGCTTGCTGCCGTAATCTAATGCTAAAATTCTTCCCATAACGACTGCAAAAATAAGGGATTGTGAATTACTATACTATTAAGAACTGCAATTTTGAATTATGAAACCTATATTTGTGGTTAGGAACCAAGAAACAGGACGAAAGGGAAACACATTAATCAAATTCCTGCCATTCGAAATGGGTTCAAAAATGAAAAGTTGAAAATTAAAAGCATGCAAGAACTACAACAAATTATAGAAAAAGCCTGGG
>CAXBDO010000054.1:0-10899 GCA_963974165.1 uncultured Aequorivita sp. | reverse complement strand
GGCGCCGGCACCTGTGTGCTGCGCACCTGGTTTTCCGTTAAGTTCGTTAATGCGGGCTGTTAAGGCTGCATTAATTGCGGTTGCATCTGCATCATCCGCTAAATTTTCTACACCGGCAAGGGTTGCGGCAGCGCGAAGGCTGGCAACGGCGGCCGCGGTGGCTTCGGTTGCAGTGGTTAAGGCTGCGGTGTGGTCTGTATTGGCCGTTGCCAACGCAGCCTCGGCAGTAGCCTGTGCATTTTTTATGGCGGTGGCATTGGCGCTAAGCGTTTGCTCAATAGTGCCTTTTTGTTCTTCGTTTAAAAAGCTGCCGTTTTCATTTGTTGCCAACGGGGCTTCCAAACCAAGTGCCGCCTCCAGTTGTGGGTAACTGTTAGGTTTGCTCATTGTATTTTTGGGTTTTGGGTTTTCGGTAGGAAATTCAAAAGCCATGGCGGCATATTTGCGGAACATCTGCTCGCGGCTCATATTCTTTACGTTCTTTGGAACGTCCTTGGCTTTTTTGTCTATCAATTCGTCATAAAAACCTTCAGTAAGTGCATCTGCTGCGGTAAACCAATTGTCTTTATAATTCAAATATTTTTCGGCAACATCTTCTGCAGAAATGCCAAGTTTTTCTTCCAATATGGTTCCAAGGGCTTTGTCAAAAACTTCTGCAGCTTTTAATTGGTCCTCTACTTCTTGTTTGTTTCCGAAGTAAATGGAGCTGGTGTTGTGCACCATAAAGGTGGAATTCTTAAAACTTTTTATGGTGTCTCCGGAAAGAAGAATGAGGGCGGCCATTGAAGCGCAAAGGCCATCATTATAAGTAATGATGTTTTTTTGCGAAGCATAAAGTAGATTGTGGATAGCCTGGCCTTCATCAACATAACCACCTGGGCTATTAATATGCACGTGAATGGTATCGGCCACCTTTTCCAAGGCGTTAAATTCGTCTCTAAATTTGTCGGCCGTGTTTATATATTCAAAAGTGTCCCAATCAAAACCACCGATAACGCCATAGATGTAAATCTTGGCTTCGCGGGCGGCTTCGTTTTTAACGATCTTAAAATAAGGCTGTGATGGTTTGCTCATCTAATACTGTGCTTCGGGTTCAATTTCCTGAAGTACAATATTATTTGTATCGCAATTTTATAAAAAGGACATTGTTTTTAGTGCTCAGTATTTAGTGGCAGTTGGCAGTTTTTTTTATAATGTGCCGGCCAAGGTGAAGGCCAAGTAACCCATATCTGGCATAATTTGCTGCTCTGGGTTGGTGTAGTATTTAGCGTCTCCATAGCCCTCGCCGTCCAGTTGCAGGCTAAAACCCTTAATACCAATGGGGTTGCTGGCGTGCAGCTCGTCGTACATAAACAATAAGGGTTGCGCGGCGGTGCCGTATAGATGGGCGTAGGTCTGGCGGTACAGAAAGGCAATTACCAATTTATTGTTATAGGTTTCCAGCAAGGTTTTTAAATTACTGTCCATTGGCAGCAGCGGGAACGAAATTTTAGTTTCGTACACCTTACTGCCAGATCGCAACTTGGTGTCGTTCTTTACGGTAAACTTTTCTGGCAATAGCGGCACATCCATTGCCTGCACGGTATCTGGCAGATCGTTGATGATGGCCAGTATATCTAGTTTGCTGGTTAAATGGTTGAAGTCTGGCAGCTGGCCGGCTTCTATAATTCTAATTTTATAAAAGGTGTCCAGGTTAAAATCGGTAAACAGATTGCAGAGATTTGTGATCATAATTTCTAGAAATAAAAGGGACAAAATGCGAAACTTCTCAAAATGTCCCCGAAGTTGGTGTAAGGTTTAAATTGTTTTCCATATCGTCTTTCTTCCGCTTAAAATCGCGGTAAAGGGTATCCATTTTAATATCGTCTTCGCCAATATCGTAAACGTTCAAAAAACCGCGCATACTTTTTAGGTAGAGTTTTTTGTCGTTGCTCTTTAGTATTAGTAGGTGTATATACAGCTCTTCGCGAAACATCTTGTCTATCTGTACGTTGAACAGCTGGGCATTCTCGGCACTTATGTGCATTCCGTTTTTACCGTACAGACTTTCTGGAATAGTGACTTTAAATATTTTTGCGAAATCTGTTTTTTTTGGGCGCAGGTCTGCGTTGCGGGTAAGTAGCGAAAGTATCTGGCTGCCAATAAAGGTGGTGCGGCTGGCTATTATATGGTCTGTGCCGCATCGTTTTTTTAGGTATTTATACACATGGTCTGCCACGGGAATGTTGTGCGTGATGGAATAATCTATGGCCATGTGGGATTGTGTTTTTCAAATATAGGTAAAAAATCCTATGGCTAAAATAATGAAAAACCAATTTATGAATGGTTTGTTCACAAATTGGTTTTTGTTTTAAATAGGTGGGCGCACTTTAGAAAGTACGCGGGAAGATACGTGGGTGTAAATTTGTGTGGTTTTAATATTGTTGTGGCCCAATAGCTTCTGGATTATAGAAATATCTGTGCCTGCTTCAAGCAATGCGGTGGCGTTGCTGTGTCTTAACTGGTGAAAATGGTATTGGCGGCCAAGATATTTCTTAACCAGCTTATTGCAGCTCCCAGCGCTGTATTTTAAATCAAACTGGCCGTTAAATAAATAGGTTTTGGGTTTAAATTCTCTGGCGTATTCTTCCATGGTGTGCAGCAAGGTTTCGCTCATAACCACATATCTATCTTTGCGGCCCTTGGCGTTTTTAATAAGTATCATCATTCTGGAACGGTCAATACAATCCATTTTTAGATTAATAACTTCCGAAACACGAAGGCCGCAACTAAAACCAAGCATTAAAATGGTCTTATGCTTTAAATTAGGTATTGCAGAAATGCGCCTAATAAGAAAATCGGTTTCTATAACCCGGGGCAGCGACTTGTCTTTTTTTGGGTATGGAATAGCGGCTACCTTTTTAGGCATCCCTACGCTAATCTTATAAAAGCTATTGATGGCACACAGCATTTGCTTCTGGGTGTTGAGCGTGGTAAACGTTAAAAGCCAATCCTTTATTTTAAAAGTGGGGATGGCTTTTGGCTCTACCTCATTTTTAAAATGGTGCAAAAATTTTGAGACACAATGTTTGTAAGAAGATCGTGTGCTTTCAGATTGGTATTTAATATTGCAATCTCTCGAATATCGTTCATTCCATTTTCGAATTTCCATAGTTTAAGCGTTAGTTTTATTAATGTTTTGAGAGGGTTTTTATATATAGGAGTTGTAAACAATTAAATTATTTACATTCACATCTTTTGATACAATATTTCCAGTACCATACACCGCATTTTTTACAGCTTTTAGCATCTTCTGTCATATGTTCTTTATATTCAGCATCGGTCATACTTGGAAACCATAATCGTTCTTTAAGTAAAAAATGCTCTTTATCTTTTGTTATTGTAGTTTCAAAATCCATAATTTAAAAGTGTACAACACCGTATAAAAACAAAAGCGGTTTATTGCTTTATCGGTGTTTAGTTGTTATTAATTTCAGTTGTTAAGTTATTATTAATAACTGCTTTTTTATCCGCTTCAATTCTTATACGTGGCACGTTAGGGTGCATTTAAGAAACAGCCCTTAAAAACCATTCCCAATGCTCTTTTACAAAGTCTTTTGCTTCATCCAAACTAAAGCATACTTTATGTTCATTTGCTGTGTCGTTCTGCATCGTTGGGAAATGGCAAGAAACACTAAATACAACCTTACCCTTTACTTTAAGTCTGCTTATCCAAGCAATTCTAATATTTTTATAAACGGCTGTTCTTGCCCACCTACCCATATCATCAGGCAAGTCTGTATCACTATATCTAGGAAAATATTCAATCATAAGAAAAACGCACCCTAACAATGTATAAAAATAATAGCTATTTAGGTGCAGTTTATAAGGCTATTACTTGTTAATTAATGTATTTACTTTCTCAATATTTAGCGTACTTGCACGCTACTATTCTTATACTAAACGTTGTGCGTAATGCAAGAAAGAATCTAAATTAATGCAATCTCGCAAGTCCGTGCTTATCGTTTAAGGTAAGCACTACGCACAACAAGGGCTATAAAAAATACGTAAGGCAAGGCTTATTCGTCAATGGTAGTTTTTAAATTCAAAGAAAAATAAACCCTTTTTTGCCTTTGCGCTTTTTAGCTCGGTTCTTCAAACTTTCTAATCACCTTACCATAACCTTGGTTTTCTATGGCAAATTTTAGAAATCCTGAATCTCCAATAACTCTCATTAAATAATAACCTTCTTTTTTTTCATATTCACCTTTGTGGTTTTGGTGTAATACGGCTTTACCCAGTTGTTGTATTGTATCATCAAACGCCTTTGGGTTTCTACATTCTACTAAAAAATCAGTGTAATCCATTTTTTTAATTTATTAAAGTTAATAGCGTCCAATCCCCGCGCTAAAAAAGGGTTTATTTTTAGGTATTTTATTGAAAGTAAGTGCTTAATTCACGTACTTTTCATAGCCCCGTACCGTTATGCGTCAGCTAAAACCAACTCGATATCCGTAAGCATCCACCATTTTTTTACAGATATTTTTTCATTTATAGTATTTACTATTTCTGTAAAATCAATTTCTTTTACCAAGTCTTCAATTTCATCCGTATCATCCGCACACTCTTGTCTGTATTGCTCACCTATGTTTTCAGCTACTAATTCCCGTAAGTTTTCAGCATCAAATAAGAAAGATTGCGGTTTCTTTTCGGCTAAAACCAATTTTCCACTTGAAGGATAAAGACTTTTAAAATCTTCTTCATTTTTCATATCTTCAATAAGGTTTAAGGATTGCCAATCTTTTCCAGACCAACCGCAATGAGTATATCCCTGTTTAACTGCTTCTTCTACTGTTAATTTTGTTGTCTTCATAATTTTAAATTTTAGTCCGAGAAAAGCCGAACGCATAACACTGTATAAAAAACAGCTTTAGTTCCGTGCTTAATCGGTGGTTATTGTTTGTTTAATTTGTTCAGTTATTAATTGAAAGTTTGTGTTAATTTGGTCAGCCGTTTCTTATACTAAACGTTGTAGGCAATTAGTTTGCCAGCTCACCGCCACAGTCACACCAATATTCCCTAAATTTAGCACCCACTTTTGTATAAGTTGATTTACAATCATGGCAAACTAACTGTTCGCTTTGCCCTACAACAACGGGTATAGTTAATGCTTCAATCCGTTCTTCTAAACAAGATATGTATTTCATTGTTTTTATAGGCACGTTATCGCTTTTACAATAGTCCTTCCATTCTTTTAAAGTCTTTCCTCTTAATTTTTCCATTTTTATAAATTTAGTTTTTAATAATTCGCACTAACCATACCCAAACCGAAGGCTTCAAAATCTCCTTTGTGTTCGGCTCTGGTGAATTTTACACCGTCTATTATTACTTCTGAAATCATAAGCGTTAGTTTTAAATTGTACTCATTAAACTCAAATCTTCCTGGTCCTCGGTTCTTGGCAGCAGGCTGTAAAGGTCCATTGTAAGGCGGCGCACTTGGGCGGCTTCTTGGGCGTCATCTTCACCGGTTAGGGTGTGTATGTAATTCTGGAAAGCATCGCGAAGCACGAAGGCGGTGTGCAGCTCCATTTTTAATTTTGGCGGCTTTACAGGCTTTTCGCGAACGGTTAGTTTTTTAAAAACCGTGTACCTAAATTCTTCCAAAATACTCTTATGTACGTGCTGCTGACTTTTATTCTGAAAAGCGATCAGTCTGTCCAGCGTTTTGGCGTAATGCTCCCCGGCGTTGGCTATTGGGCCAAAATCGTCGCTGCTTTTGGTTTGGAGGATTATTTTCATAGCTGTTAGTTTTCTGCAAACGGCGGTTGGCTGGGGTCTGCGTTGTTATAAAAAAGCATTTTGTTTACATTGGCCTCGCCGTATTTTTTTTGTACGCGCTCGCCCATTTTTAAGGCTATGGCATCTAGGCCCACCAGTTTTTGGTCTTCTTTAATGAAGCTGTACCACACCTTATGGTCGTCGCCCTTTAAATACACCACCATTTTTACGCGGCTGCAGACCGTGCAGGAGTTCTTTTTGTGCTCGCATTTGTCTTTCATTTTGTTCATTTTATTGGGTTTTAAGCGTTAGATTTTTGTAGAAAATTTTCAGGACGTTCAACTCTTTTAAAATCGTACACCCACACCCAGGGGTTTTGGTTCCAAGACATTAGTCCATTTATTGAACCCCATAAAGAAGCAAATGAAGATTTAGGACACTCAACAATATCATTGTTTAAGTAATCTTTCCATCTAATTAAAAATGGAGCTGGATGTATTTCTTCGATTCCTTCAGCTATTGCATCACCTTCAGAAATATGCTGCAACCTTTATACGCGAACATTGGTTACTTCTAGGAAAATACGGCAGGCGGCTTTCGGCATAAAAATGGAGGGTTTCCAATTAAGAGGTGAAGCACCCGCTTCCCATTCATATTGGCCTTGGTTATTTGGTTTAACTCCTTTAGATGCTAATTCATCAGTTATTTTTATAACCTCTTTTTCGTAATAGTCTCCCATAAAGCACCACGGAGTATTTTTTATTTCGGGCGATGCTTTATAATCAAACGCCATATTTCCTTCTTCATCCCAAGCGCCAACTCTAATAGTTTCACGAATCCAAAGAATGTCGCCTTTTTCAATTTTTGAAAAAACGCGATGGCGAGTATCATCCCACTGCCTTGGTACTTTTAAATATTCTTCTTCAGAAACGATTCTTTCAGAAACAGCACTTTCAAAATGCAATTCATTCCACTTTGCACCATAAGCTGAATTATTATTTTTTACTATTCTCCTAGTTTGCCTTTTTCGGCCTTCCAAAATGGCCTGCACCATTGGGGTGCTAAATAAAATTGGTTTTGTTTTCATAATTGTTTATCGTTTAAGCGTTAGATTTTTACGTTCACTAGCTATCAAATTTTCCAAGCCGGTTACAATAGTTTCATTTAAATTGGCCTGGCAATAGCGGTATAGCTCGTCAAACTGGATTTCTTTTTTCAAAAAGCGGCGCACGGCTTTTCGGGCTTTATCGTAATCTGTCCTTGCGCGGGTGTTGGTACCGGGTTTTATGCTTCTAAGGCCGTATTTTTCGAGGCGCTCGGCCTTAATTTTTATTTTTCGTTTGCTGTGGTCCAGCTGTTTGGCTTTTCGGTTTGCCTTTCGGGTGGCCTTCTTTTTTTCGTTGGCGTTCCACATTTTTTCTAGGTACCAAAAGCCCATTTCCTTGGCATCACGGCGGCTGGTGTCCAGATAATCGTTTATGTACAAAAATTCCCAATTGCGCTTTTTGCCCCACCTTTCGGCGCTGTCTACCATCCATATCCATTTGTGGAACTCGTCCAGCATCGCCGTTTTGGTGAAATATTTGCCGGTAAACGTTATCATTTTTTTGTCGTACAATTCCTCAAAAGCGTTGAAAAATGCACCCGCAGCGCTTTGGTTGCCCAGTTTTAGGCGACTTATATACTTCATAAATTCCTGAAAGAGCAGGATGCGGAAAAATTGCTGGCTCATCGTGCCGGTCTGGGCTTCTTTTTCCAGAATTCGATCGTCAATTGGGATGTGCTGGGTGTGGTGCTCGGCCTCGAGCTCCTTGCAAAGCGTCCATTGGTCCGTAATTTTTTGCTCCAAAATTTCACTTGGCCCCGTTTTGTCACCCTGAGCGCAGTCGAAGGGTCGTTGAACGGCGGTTTTTTCGGGTGAAAAACTCGCGCCCTGGTTTGTTTGTTCCTGCGGGTTGGTTACGCTTCCGGTGGTCTTGTTGTTGTTCTTGTTAGTGGCCTTGTAAGTGTTCTTGTGCAAATGGTCTGGCGCGGATGCGCCAATCATTCTTCCTGGGGAAGGCGAAGCATCCCCTTTATTTTCATGATGATTTAATATTGTTCCTGTAACAAGACCACTATTACCTGCTTTGCAGGTTTTAGAATTTGTAACTAGCTGTTTTATAGCGTTTTGGGTTTTTGACGGATCGTGGTCTTTTACCTCCAAAATCTGGGGCGAAAACTCTACCGAAAAGCCAACCGTGGGTCCGTGGTTTTTGTAGTTTTCCAAAATGCCGGCTTCTACCAGCGCGTGTACGTGGCGCAGGATGGCCTCATTTTTAAATCGGCACTGTGGCACGCCTTCTACCTTATAACGGCGAAGGCTCTCGCTGTTGGTGCGCAGGCGCGGCAATATACCGGCAGTACTTACCCCTGCATTCATCTTGCGGGCATTGTTGTCGCGCACTTGGGCGGCGAAGAAAATAACCAGGTGGTTAAAGGTGGCCAGTTCGTTTTTTAAAGTTGGGTATTCGCGTAGCAAAAAGTTGGTGCCGTGCTCGCGGTTAAATTGTAGCATGGCGCTGTTGTAAATTTCTGGAGCAGCGGTGCGAAGGCTTTCTGCGGCAATAAATTCTTTGTGCAGCACGCGCTGCTTAATGGAATGCTTGTGGATCTTGGCGGCTTTGCGAAGGTGCTGGTTTATGGCAATAATGCTGGAGCTCTTTTCTTTTTGCGAAGTATTAAACTCGTTTGCGGCGCGCATGGCGTTCTGGATAGTGGCGTTTATGGCCTCTTTATCCAGATAGGCATACCGATACACCTTGGGGCTGTCTGCCTGGGGAGCGGCAAAGTTGTGGTGTATCAGCTGGCCTAAAAGGGTTGGGGAGTTGGGGGATGGGTTCATACTAAATTGGTGTTATTTCTTAGGAAAAAATGAATGGCAGTTTCCATTTGATTATGGGAAATCTCATACTCGTAATTCACCAGTATTGATTCGAATATGTATTGGCACATACTTTCATTTGCCGCTAACTTTCTAAATTCTGAAACTTGAAGATTATTACTGTAAACAAGTTGATCTTTCATTTCTTCCAGAAGGGAATGGGCAACACGAATAATTAATTTATATAATTGCGCTGAAGTCATTTTTTCTTCATTTTCTGTGGTACATTGTTTTTATAAACCACCGTTTCAATAGGTTGTTTTTTAAAGTGAAGGCTCTCGCGCCACTCACGGCTGCACTGGATGGATGATTTTTTCATAGTTCACTAATTTTTAAAAGTTACAAATGCGGGCCGGGGTAGGGGTGTACCGCCCCGGCGGCATTTGGATTTAAAACGAAAGTGTTGCTTTCGCTTCCGGTGTTGTTACGGCTGGTGGTTCCTTAAAACTTACTAACCAAATCAATTATGAAGATTTCCACCAGCCGTTTTTATTAGTTTTGGGCGGGGTTAAAAACCGTTGGGTCTTGTGCTTCTGGCCCCCAAGCGGTAATAATTAAATAGCCGCCTGGCACTTCCTTAAATACAATGGGGTCGTCTACAATTTTATAGCCGTCTTTTAATACAGATTCTCGGTGGTCCATCATTGTGATGGGAGCTGCTATGTGGTATTTTGGAGCAAAAACATCTCGCAGCTGTTGCGCTAAACCAACGGGTCCGGAAGTTCTTCCTATTGCCCTGCCCCAATCCGCGTAAAAGGAGCTTATTGAAGGATAATCAGAATCGTGTGGAACGTTGGTTTTGGGTTTTTCTTCTTTTTCTTTCTGGTACGCTTCAAAAGCTTCAATTTCCTGAAGGTTTTTTTCTGGAATATCGCCCAAGTATCTATCTGAAGATCCAAACAGCAATCCATATTTTTTGCAGATGGCCTCCACGGCTTCTTCGGTAATAAATTTGTAGGGAGAAAATTTGCGGATGGTTTTAAGGGCATCCTCAATTATCTTGTATTCGCGCACTTCGGTAGTGTTTCCAAAGCCTAAATTTTTTAAGCGTTTGGCCTTATTTTCCATATCCTTGCGAACACGGCCAGAGGTATTTTTAAATTTTTTGGTGATTTGATCTGCGGTGAAATCAAATTCTGCTCTAATCATTTCTGCGGTTACATTTTCCATAATTATATTTATTTATTGTGCATTAAATGCGCGATTAACATTTCTTCGTTGCCGGGGCGGTACATTTCGCCCAGCTTTTCGCAAACCTTGTCTATGGTTGTTTTTTTCTTGGGTTTGGGCGTGTCCTTTTTTTTAACCAGCTTTTGGGCGTTTTCTAAAAATACCAGCTGCTCCTCTGGCGGCAGGGCCAGAAAAATGGGCATAACGGTATCTGCAGAAAAATGGCTCATTTTTAATTTTTTATGTATCTAGATTTAAATTCTTCTAGGGTGTTGTAGCGCGCTATGGTCTTCCAGTAGCTAAAGCCTAGTATTTGCCTTGGCACCTGCAGTACGTACCTATTGCCTTTGGGCATTAGGCGGGCGTTGTAAGTTTGGAGGGTTGTTTGCATAGTGTAAATTTTTAAAAAGTTGGTGCTTCAAAAAAGGACAGTTCGTGCATCCTGCTAGGGATGGTTAAGGTCTTTGTTTTGCGGGGTTTAAGCATTTCGGCGTATGTGGTTTGGTCCATCGCTTCCATTCGAGATTTTATGCGGTGTATTTCATCTACTATGGCTTTTTTGTCTTCCATTTCTTCATCGCCTTCACCGCAAACCAAATAGGCAGACAATAAATATTGCTGGCTGTCCAGCCTTTTATACTCTTCCAAAAGGGTGGTGGTGTCTGGGGGCGCTATAGTTTCAAAAACAGTCATTAAAACACTCTTCTTGAAGACCAGGTAGTGGTTGCTGAATAATGTGTGTGTTTCGATAATGCAGCAGGCCGTGTAGCGGTAATGTTTTCTATTTTATAAAAACTTTCATTACTGGTGTGAATAATATCGCCAGTTGAAACCGAAACCCCGTCTTTTGCTACAAAAGTGATCTTGTTGTTAATGTTTCTATTGTTGGGATTCGATTCCCAAGTCATTAAGTTTACGTGTATTAAATTTTCTAAATACATAATCATCCGTTTATCAAACTCCCCCAATGCGTGGCGTAGGCTTGGTGGGCTTTTGGGTTGGTAACTTGTTTTATGCCAAGGCTTTTAATAAGGCCTTGGTTTTTGGCG
>CAXBDO010000053.1:0-10964 GCA_963974165.1 uncultured Aequorivita sp. | reverse complement strand
TGGCAATTTTCTAGCGAATCGAGGGTTACTGGTATAAATTTGCTTTTTGCGTTAGTAGTGCCACTAGATTTTGCGAACCATTTTATGGGCGTGGGCCAAAAAATATTGGTTTCGCCCTTGCGTGCCCGTTCAATCTGGGGCTCGTTATCTTCGTATGTTGTAATGGGAATTCTATCAGCAAATTCACGATAGGTTTTAATGGAGGCAAAATCGTAATTTCTGCCAACTTCAGTATGTTTCGCTTTTTGGAGCAAATGGAAAAGCAGTTCCTCCTGAACCTCAATAGGGTACTTTAAAAAGAGGTCTATTTGGTGAAATCTTTTTTTCAGGAACCAAGAAGCAATGGAATTTACAATGGGGATTGGCATATATTTCTGCTATCTTTATGCTATAAAAATAGCAATTTTATAATTACGATTTCCCGTTTTTTGGAGCGATGTTTTTTTAGTATTTCTTCAGAAAGGTTTTCCGTATTAATATTCTTACAAAATGAATTACGAAGGTGTCCTTACCAAAATGCAAACTGAAAACGGTAACCCTATTCAATATTACCTAATTTTTGAAAACGATTTTTTACATGTAAACCAGCTGTTGGACAAAAAAGTGGCCATTAATTTTCTGCGATATCAATGCTTGCATTGCAGTTTACAGAAGAAGGTTTATCGCCAAGGATATTGTTACGATTGCTTTTTTGAAATCCCCCAAGCCGCTGCTTGGATCATCAATCCTGAAATGAGCAAGGCACATTTGGGAATACAGGACCGCGACCTGGAATACGAGCAAAAGGTGCAATTGCAGCCACATGTGGTTTACCTTGCAAATAGTAGCAGTATTAAAGTAGGGGTTACCCGAAAAACCCAAATACCAACCCGGTGGATAGACCAAGGTGCGCACGAGGCAATTGAAATTGTTGAAGTTCCAAATAGATATCTTGCCGGCATTACTGAAATTGCCCTAAAAGACCATGTGAGCGACAAAACCAATTGGCGCACTATGCTGAAAAATGATATTAAGGATGAAAATTTAGTAGAATGGCGCAATAGGTTAAAACAATTTATACCTGCCGAGGCGACTGAATACTATTTGGAAAATAATGCCGAAACCAATTTACACTTCCCAGTTTTACAATATCCGGAAAAACCGAAATCGCTCAATCTTGCAAAAACTCCCTTTTTTGAAGGCGTTTTAAAAGGAATAAAAGGCCAGTATCTAATATTTGAAGACGATACAGTATTCAATATTCGCAGTAACGAAGGTCTTGTTGTAAGTATAGCTATAAATTGAACGCCCTAATTACCGGTTTTTGTAGTATCCGTTTTCTTTTTCTTCCCGCCTAAAATTCCGCCCAGAACATCTTTAATAATTTGGGTGTTTTGCTGTTGGGTAGTTTGTTGTTGATTGTTGGTGTTAGTGTTGGTTTTTGTAGAATCTTGCCGAGTACCTCCATTTAAAATACCTCCTAAAATTCCTGTGCCTTGGTTAATCAATTTATCTTTTTGCTTTGCCAAAAGTTGTTTGGTTAAAGTGTTGATGGCGTTTTCAGCATTCAACGAAATCTGCGGATTTGTAAAAGTGCCTTTTAAACCAACGGGCAACGCAATGCTCATTGCATTGGCTTCCTGCGGACTTAAATTTTGAAGCAATTTTGTTACATCGTTCCCAAGGTATTTGGCGGGCACGTCCATGGTTAAATTATAATCTATCGTTTTGTCCAACCCATGAGTCCCCGCTACGGAAACATTAATTCCTTTAATGTCGAAGTTGAAAGGTTTTACTTCAATTTTTCCATTGTTGAAGGTAAAATTGGTGGTAACATCGCGCAAACTCAGCCTGTCTAAATTTAGAAATGAAACCTTGTTGCCTAATGCGGAAAGTAGTGGTGCCTGCTGCGGATCAACTTCTGCGGTAATAATTTGCGCCAAGGCAGTTCCCGCAAGCGTGGAAAGTTTTGGGGATAGATCGTTGGTTAGTTGTCCGTTCAATTCAAATTTGGTATTTAAACTTCCGTGAAGTGCTTTTGCAATTGGCACCAAAAACTTAAACATTTCAAGTTTTTCAAAAGACTGATCTATATCGATTTTACTTAAATCTAATGCCATTGCAAAAGTTGGAATTTCCCCTTTTGTAGAAACATTTCCAGAAATAGCAATATTTCCGCCGAAAATTGAGGAGGTAAAATTGCTAATGGTAATAGTTTCATTGGCAATTGCGGCCGTCCCCGTGGCATTCTTCAGTTCCAGATTGTCGTATATAATTTTGTTTGCCTTAAAATCGAGGGTAGCCTCCAAAAAGTCTGGAATTTTTACGCCCTCCGAAGGTGTTGTTTTTTGGGGAGTATTTCCTTTTTCCCCTGCATTTTTTTCGGGAGAAGAAGTTTCGGAAGCCATAAAATCGTTCACATTAAAAGTGTTCGATTGTACATTAAACCGTCCTTTCAAATCTTGTTTGCTCATTAAAAAAGGAATCAAGTTTTGTATGTTTCCCGTAACGTTTATATCGGTCTGGCCAGTTGTTGCGTTTAATTCTTTTAAAGTAAATACACCCGGTTGTAGTGCTAAACTTGCGTTGGCAACCTTTAATTCGTTTTTAAAGCCGGCGTCGTAATTAAAGTTGGTTAAACTGGCGGTGCCGCGAGCGTCAATTTTATCGTAACGTTCGTTATCAACCGCTTCCATATCAAAATTAGCTAGTACGTCTGCTTTAAAGATACCGGTCAGTTTTTGTTCCATTTCAATCGGTAAAACCTTCTCAATATTGGCCAGGTTAAGCGTGCCCTGCATTTCCATATTCACCAATGGATTTTCGGTCATATTTCGAATGCTTCCATTCAACCTAAAAGGTTCGCCATCTATTTTAAAAGTGAAATTCGAAATGTTTAAATAGGTGTCTTTTAAAAATCCCGATTCATTTTTAAGTTGCGCATCTATCGTAATATTCTCTACCGTTTTTGGCAAATCTGGATATTTAAATGAAGCATTGTCGCTGGCAATTTTAATATCCATTGTTGGAATATGGGTGCTGTCTACAATGCCCTTCAACATACCATTTACAGTGAAGTTTCCTGTTGTTTGAACATTGCTTATTTGCTTCACATATGTTTCTGGCAGAACAGCCAGAAAATTTTTAAAATCTGATGAAGGCGTTTTAAATGTTAGGTCTATTTCGTTATTGGTTTCATTCACTTTTACATAACCATCAAAGGTTAAGGGCAGCTCATTAATTTTGGCTTCATTCTCGAGGAAAGTGTATTTCAAATTCTTTAAATCTATTTTGAAAATAGCATCCAGCGAAATCTTGTTTTTGGTGAAATACTCGGTGCTGTCCAAACGAAATGTGGCCTGGGCCTCGGTATAAGTGTCTAAATTGCTAACATCTTTTGAAAGGTCGCCGCTGCCTTCGTGCTGCACTTCAGAGAGTAAAAAATAAGTTTTGGATGCCTCGTCGGTATAATTAACGCGCGAATTTTTTAATTCATAATTTTTCAGATCGAAAGTAAATCCGCTATTGGGCTCAGTCTGGGGAGTTTTTATGGGAGCGTTTTTCTTGATGGCAATATCATAATTGGTATTGCCAATTGAATCTATTTTGATGTTTATAAAAGCCTCGGCGAGGGTTACTGCATCTACTTTTAAAGCCTCTTTGCTTTTGAAAAGCTGCATGATGCCCATATCTAGCGACAGTGTTTTGCCACTGGCCAAAGTGTCGCCCTCAAATGGCGCTTTATTTATTATGCTGAAGTTATTCAATTGCAAGGAAGCATTAGGAAAACTGCTGAAGAGGGTTAAATCTAAATCTTCCCACGCTACGGTGGCGTTCAGGTTTTCGTTAATGGTGCGTTTTAGGATTTTTTCAAGACTTCCCTTAAAAATAAAGGGAGCTGCAAGAAGCGAGAGCAACAGGATTCCAAGAATTATTCCAATAATTTTAAGCGCTTTCCTCATAAAAATTTTAAAAATTTATTTGCTATAATTCCTTTTGAAACAACTTCTTATAAAAGTGAATTTCTGCAAAGAATATATCTAAACACAAATTTACTTGGTAGTGTTTTTCTTTTCCTTAATTTCGTCTTAAATGTTAAAATTTGGATACAGCACAACCTTCATATAACGTCTATCTTTCCCTTGGCACCAACATGGGCAATCGGTTTGAAAATCTTCAAAATGCCGTAAATTTACTTTTCGCCCAAGTGGGAAGTATTCTTAAAATATCTTCTGTTTATGAAACGCCCGCCATGGGTTTTGATGGCGAGCCGTTTTTAAATTGTGCCGTTTGGATGCATGTAGATCTAAATCCTTCAAAAGTCCTCAAGAAAATTTTAGATATCGAGAAACAATTGGGCCGCAAACGTAATGCTTCAAAAAACTATGTTTCCAGACCCATAGATATCGATATTCTATTCATCGAAGATTTAATTATTTCCACAGAAAAACTCGTGGTGCCACATCCGGAGATGGAAAATAGAAAATTTGTGCTGCAGCCATTGGCCGAATTAAATTCGCAGTTGGTACATCCAGTTTCTGAAAAGAATATTATTAAACTTCTGGCGCAGACCGAAGACCAGAGTATACTTCAAAAGCAATCAAAATGGTTGCTGAACCCTATGAAGGAGTATACCATTTCGCAATACAATTATATTGCCATTGAAGGTAATATTGGAGCAGGAAAAACAAGTTTGGCCAATAAAATTGCAACAGATTTTAATGCAAAACTTATTTTGGAACGCTTTAGCGATAACCCTTTCCTTCCCAAGTTTTATGAAGATGCGGCCCGGTATGCATTTCCGTTAGAGATGTCGTTCCTTGCAGACCGCTATCAGCAGTTGGTAGATGATATTACGCAATTCGATCTTTTTAAGGAATCTGTAATTGCCGATTACGATGTAAACAAATCACTAATTTTTGCAAGTATAACCTTGCCCGAAGAGGAGTATGCATTGTATAAAAAGTTATATCAGGTAATGCACAAAGACCTGCCCAAGCCAGATATGTATATTTATCTTTATCAAAATACGGAACGCTTGCTGCAGAATATAAAAAAACGCGGCCGAAAATACGAATTGGGCATTGAAGGCGATTATCTTCAAAAGTTGAATACGGGTTATTTGGAATTCATTAAAAACCAACATTCAGATAACATTAAAATTATTGATATTTCTGAAATGGATTTCCTAAAAAATAGGGCCGACTATTTAAAGATATTAAAGGAAATAGTTAGCTAAAAAATGAGCTTTTGGCAGTTGCAGAATTCTATCTTTTGGCAGCAAATGGAAAACTGCAGTAGCCTACTTTATTTCACTATCTTTGCAAAAAATTAATTATGAGCAGACAAGACAATCAAAGTAGAGGGAAGGCTTCCGGTCGTGGCGATAACAATCAGCGTAACAGAAGCAGTGCAAGAGGAAATGCTCCTTTAAAATCTGAGTTTCCAAGTAAAAAAACGAGCAGGCAAGAAGACCCTTCGGCAAAACCGAAATTAAAATTCGATAAAACCGGAAAGGAAATTGGCCGCAGGGATAAACCCGTAAAGGAAGTTAAAAAGAGCAATCCGGAAGATGGAATTCGCTTAAATAAATACATTGCCAATAGCGGTATATGTTCCCGTCGTGAGGCAGATACTTATATTGCCACTGGCCTGGTTACGGTAAATGGCAAGATTATTAACGAAATGGGCTATAAAGTAAAACTTACAGACGATGTGCGTTTTGACGGCCGCCGCTTAAATCCTGAGCCCAACACGTATATATTGCTGAACAAACCTAAAGGTTTTGCCACAACAGATAGCAACGCAAAAGGAATGACGGTTATGGATTTGGTGGCTAATGCTACTACTGCCAAAATAAAGCCATTTGGCCGTTTGGGCAGAAATGCAACCGGCTTATTGCTGTTTACCAACGATGAGGAGTTTGTGCAAAAATTCAGCAAGAGGGGAATTCCAAGATTATTCCATATTGAATTGGATAAAAACCTAAAGGCAGAACACCTTAAAAGAATAAAGGATACCATAACTATTGAAGGCAAGGAAATTACCGTAGACGAAATTAGTTACGTAGATAATGCCCCAAAAAGTGAAGTAGGCCTAAAGATAAAACACACGGGAAACAGTGTTATTAGAACAATTTTTGAACACTTGGGTTATGATGTGGTTCGGGTAGATTGTGTAACCATGGGGCCATTAACAAAAAAGGATTTGCCACGCGGCCGCTGGAGAACCCTTACCGAAAAAGAACTCAACATGTTCAGTATGTTATAAGCCGAAATGAAAATTTCTTCGGTTTTGTGAATTATTGAACTTTTTTTGGCACTTTTGTACTGATTATTAATTGCGTGAAAATATTTTTTAAAATGGTTGGTTTTTGAAATTACTTCAAAAACAAAGATTCTAAATGAACAACACATTTTTACTTCCAGTCGCTGCGCCGCAGCAGGTTACGGGCAAAGGTTCCATCTTAAACGCTTTGCCTATAAGCAAATAAATTTCAAGTTAATTTTTTGTTATACTTCCCTTTTTACATGGAATACGCAACAGGAATTTTTAATTTACACCATTCAACGAAAAAACTATAATGAATACCAAATACATAGATTTAATTAACCAAACGTATTATTTTCCTCAGGAAGAATTTAGGCTAGGCAATAATGGCCTCGAATTTCACGGGGTAGATCTAATGGAGTTGGTAGAAAAATATGGCGCGCCTCTTAAGTTTACTTACCTTCCCAAAATTTCGGAAAACATAAATTTGGCCAAAAAGTGGTTTGCCCAGGCAATTGAAAAAAACAATTACAAGGCTACTTACAACTATTGTTATTGCACCAAAAGCTCGCATTTTAAACACGTTTTAAACGAAGCTTTAAAAAATGATATCCATATTGAAACCTCTTCGGCTTTTGATATTGATATTGTGCAAAGCCTAAAGAAAACCGGAAAGATTACAGATAAAACCTATGTAATTTGTAACGGCTTTAAACGAGATCGCTATATTGAGAATATTGCCAATTTGATAAATGATGGCCACGAAAATTGTATTCCGATAATTATGAGGAAATTGATTTGCTTTCAGACAATATTGAAGGTCATTTTAATGTAGGAATTAGAATTGCTTCTGAAGAAGAGCCAAAGTTTGAATTCTATACTTCCAGATTGGGGATTGGCTATAAAAACATTATTCCTTTTTACGAAGAGCAAATAAAAAACAACGAGCGTGTAGATTTAAAAATGCTGCATTTCTTCATCAATACCGGTATTCGCGATACAGCATATTATTGGAATGAATTGGTGAAGTGTTTAAAAGTATATGTAAGACTCAAGAAAATTTGTCCTTCCCTGGACAGTTTGAATATTGGTGGCGGCTTCCCTATTAAAAATTCGCTGCATTTTGAGTACGATTACCAATACATGATAGATGAAATTTTAAACCAAATAAACATTACCTGTGAAGAGGCTGAGGTACCAGTACCTCACATTTTTACAGAATTTGGAAGTTTCACCGTTGGGGAAAGTGGCGGCGCTATTTATGAAATTCTCTACCAAAAACAACAAAACGATAGGGAAAAGTGGAATATGATCAATTCTTCATTTATTACCACCTTGCCAGACACTTGGGCAATCAGCAAAAAATTTATTATGCTGCCCATAAATCGTTGGAACGATGAGTACGAGCGTGTGCTATTGGGCGGATTAACCTGCGATAGCGACGATTATTACAACAGCGAGCAAAACATGGCGGCTATTTATTTACCAAAATTCAGAAAAGAAAAACCTTTGTATATTGGCTTTTTCAATACAGGGGCATACCAAGAAACCATTGGTGGTTTTGGAGGTTTGCAGCACTGTTTGATTCCTTCGCCAAAACATATATTGATAGACAGAGACGAAAACGATACTATAACAACCGAACTATTTTCAGAACAACAAACAAGCGAGCAATTGCTAAACATTTTAGGTTATGAGCACTAAGACGTACGCAGGTATCCCGCAAAAATATGCGGCCCTTGAAACATCAAAAATTGTATTGATCCCAGTTCCTTATGATGGAACCAGCACCTGGCAAAAAGGGGCAGATAAGGGGCCGGAAGCATTTTTATACGCTTCAGAAAACATGGAGCTGTATGATATTGAAACCCAAACAGAAGTTTATAAGCAAGGGGTTTATCTTGCCGATGCCATTACCGAAAATGCATCGCCAGAAGCTGTTGTTGCAGAGGTACACAAGGTTACAAAAGATTATATAAAGCGCAATAAATTCGTAACCATATTTGGGGGCGAACACAGTATATCTATCGGTACTATCCGTGCGTTCAATGAATGTTTTGACAATCTTACCGTTTTGCATATAGATGCCCATGCCGATTTGCGTAAAGACTTCCACGGAAGTACTTGCAACCATGCCTGCGCTGTTTATGAAGCAAACCAGACTACCAATCTTGTACAAGTAGGTATAAGAAGTATGGATATTGCCGAAACCCGTGTTATGGACGAAGAAAAAGTATTTTTCGCCCACGATATGGCAAAAGACGAATATTGGATGGACAAAGTAATTGAGGCCTTGGGCGATAACGTATTTATTACCTTCGATCTTGATGCCTTCGATCCTTCAATATTGCCTTCTACCGGAACTCCGGAACCAGGTGGACTTTTCTGGTATGAAACCTTAGATTTCCTTAAACAAGTTTTTGAAGAAAGAAATGTAGTAGGTTTTGATATTGTTGAGCTTTGCCCAAATGAAAATGAAAAAGCTTCAGATTTTGTAGCGGCAAAACTATATTATAAAATGTTGACCTATAAATTTGCGGGTACTGAGGAAGGCGACGAATACGAAAGCAATTTTAATGAAACCAAAAAAGGCGTTTCAAAATTTAACACAGAAGAAGATGAGTACTAACAAAGGATCTATTTCCCAATTTATTGAAAAATATTATTTACACTTTAATGCTGCCGCCCTTGTAGATGCCGCAAAAGGATACGAAGCACAGCTGAACAAAGGTTCAAAAATGCTAGTTTCGCTTGCAGGTGCCATGAGTACCGCAGAATTGGGAAAGATTTTTGCCGAAATGATACGTCAAGATAAGGTTCAAATTATTTCGTGTACAGGCGCAAACCTGGAAGAAGATATAATGAACCTGGTTGCACATAGCCATTATGAGCGCGTTCCGAATTACCGCGATTTAACGCCGCAGGATGAGTGGGATTTGCTGGAAAGAGGAATGAACCGTGTAACCGATACCTGTATTCCAGAGGAAGAAGCCTTCCGAAGAATACAAAAACACATTGTAAAACTTTGGAAAGATGCAGAAGCAAAAGGCGAACGATACCTTCCGCATGAATTTATGTACAAATTGCTTTTAAGCGGGGTAATGGAAGAGCATTACGAAATAGATCTTAAAGATTCTTGGATGTACGCCGCTGCCGAAAAAAACCTGCCAATAATCTGCCCAGGATGGGAAGATAGTACCATGGGTAACATTTTTGCCAGCTATGTGTTGAAGGGCGAGTTAAAAGCTTCTACAATGAAAAGTGGTATTGAGTATATGACTTTTCTTGCAGACTGGTACACCGAAAATTCTAAGAATGGAATTGGCTTCTTCCAAATTGGTGGAGGAATTGCGGGCGATTTCCCAATCTGTGTGGTACCAATGCTTTACCAAGATATGGAACGTCCAGAAACTCCTTTCTGGAGCTATTTCTGTCAGATTAGCGATTCTACAACCAGTTTTGGTAGCTATTCCGGAGCCGTGCCAAATGAAAAAATTACTTGGGGTAAACTAGACATAGATACTCCAAAGTTTATAATTGAGAGTGATGCAACCATTGTAGCACCTTTAATTTTTGCTTACCTGCTAGATATGTAACCACAAAAAACATATTAAATATTAAAATGCACTACAGAAAAGTAATCCGCAATTATCAATCTCCTGCGTTACAACCGGGAGATTGTCTGCGGATTTCGCATTTCTGAAAAAATTGAATACGTGGGTTTATTTAATTGAATTCACAATTACTTCCTTTAACACATCTTCTGAAAAGAAGGCATAACACAAAAAGATGGAACCAAAAAAGATTGATAACATAGAACTGAAATTTTTAACCATCAAAGATTATGAGGCGCTAAAAGCTGCCACCATACAATCTTATGGCGGTATGCCCAACAGTTATTGGAAGATAGATGAAATTGGCAATTTAATAGATATTTTCCCTGAAGGGCAAGTTGTTATTATGGCCGATGGCGAAATAGCCGGTTGTGCCCTTTCCATAATTGTAGATTTTGACGAATTGGGTGAAAAGCACACCTATAAAGATATTACAGACGACCCAACCTTTAAAATACACGATACCGAAGGTGATGTGCTTTACGGTATAGATGTATTTATTCGTCCAGATTTTCGCGGCCTCCGTCTTGGAAGAAGATTGTACGATTACCGAAAGGAACTTTGTGAAAACCTAAATTTGAAGAGTATCGTCTTTGGCGGAAGGATGCCAAATTACCATTTGCATTCCGATAAGCTTTCGCCCAAACAATATATTGAAAAGGTGAAGCGCAAGCAGATTGTAGATCCTGTTTTGAACTTTCAAATCTCGAACGACTTTCACCCTGTACGGGTTTTAAAAGGTTATTTGGAAGGCGACAAGGCTTCGGGCGAATTCGCAGTCTTGATGGAATGGGATAATATTTATTATACCAAGCCGGAAAAAAAACCAAGGGTTTCCGCAATTAAAAGTGTTGTTAGATTGGGCCTGATACAATGGCAAATGCGTAGTTATTCCGGGATGGAAGAATTAATGCACCAGGCTGAGTATTTTATAGATTGTGTGGCAGGTTACCGTTGCGATTTTGCAATGTTCCCTGAATTTTTCAATGCACCCTTAATGGCGAAATACAACCATTTAAGCGAACCGGATGCAATTCGTGAATTGGCCAAGTACACCAAGGAAATTACCGATAGATTGGCGCAGCTCTCCATTTCATATAA
>CAXBDO010000052.1:0-10977 GCA_963974165.1 uncultured Aequorivita sp. | reverse complement strand
ATTAATGAAATACCATAAATTCATTAATATATTTTTCACTCCCTAACCCTCAACTCATAAACTATAAACCATAAACCATAAACCTTAAACCTTATTTATTGAACATTAAACATTAGGCATTAATCATTATTCATTAGCCTTTCAACATTCAACATTCCCCTTACGCTTCCGGATGATTATCTCCACTCTTCATAGACCAAGCGTCTAGCATCCAGCTTACTTTTTCAATATGACCAATAAATCCGCCTATCATATCAATCGTTCCTTCATCTCCCGCAGCATCGGCCTTTTCAACAACTTTGCGCATTTGCTTGAGTAATTTTCCGTGGTCCTCCAATAGCGTATTCACCATTTCCAAATCTTTGATATCTGAGGAAGATTCCTCAATATTGCTCATCTTTAAGTAATCGGTAAAATTACTGGTAGGTTGAAAGCGAAGCGTTAATATACGTTCGGCAATTTCATCTATTTTAATTTTGGCATCATCATACATTTCTTCAAACTTAATATGAAGGTCGAAAAAATTATGGCCAACAATATTCCAATGGAAATTGCGGAGTTTTTGGTAGTATAAATGATAGTCTGCCAGCAGCACATTAAGTTCTTTTGCAGTAGTGGTTGTTTTCTTTTTATCGAGGTTTAAGTATCCCATTATTTTGGTTTTTAAGATTCCCCTCAAAGATAACCAACCCCCTCGTCGCTATCAATAATTAAAGGGGGTTTAGTTTTTTTTTAACTTACGGTTAGAGTATGGTTGATAGTTGATAGTTGATAGTTGATAGTTTATGGTTGTTAGTTGATGGTTGTTGGTTGAGGTTACTTCAATATTTGATAATTGATAATTGGTTATTGCCAATTGTCCTGCGTCCTCCGTCGTCCGTCCTTCATCTTCCGTCTACCGTCTACCGCCAACCGTCTACCGTCTTCTATGTTTTAATATTTTCAACCTTCCTTTTCAATGTTCGTTTTCATTTTCGTTTTCGATTTCAACTTTCGTTTTTTATAAATATCTTCCCCCCCCAAAACACTCACCCCCATGATTAAAAATTTAGCCATAGCTATTCAGGTGGCAATTACGGCCGGAAACGAAATCTTAAGGATTTATGATACCGATTTCCAGGTTGTGCAAAAAGATGATGCCTCCCCAATTACTTTGGCCGATAAAAATGCAAATGAGGTTATTATGAAATTCCTAAAACCTACCGGCATCCCAATTATTAGCGAGGAAAACCGCCAATTAGACTATAGCAAACGTAAAAATTGGACGCAATGTTGGATAGTAGATCCATTGGATGGTACTAAAGAATTTGTAAAAAGGAACGGGGAATTTACGGTTAACATTGCTTTAATTGAAAATGGTACCCTTATACTAGGGGTAATTTATGTGCCAGTTTCAAAAGAATTGTATTTCACCGCTGCCGATATGAAATCGTCAAAAAAGCTACTGATAACATCAAAAGAAATTTCAACTGAGGAAATAATTTCAAGAGCTAAAGCAATTCAACCGGCTGCTATTTCAGAAGTCTTAAAAATTGTAGGAAGCCGATCCCATTTAAATGAAGCCACCAAAAATTATATTGCCAACATTGAAAGTAAAAACAAAATTGAAATGGTTTCCAAAGGCAGTTCCCTTAAATTCTGCCTCATTGCCGAAGGCCTCGCCCATATCTACCCCCGCTTTTCCCCAACAATGGAGTGGGACACCGCCGCGGGCCACGCCATTTGCAAAGCCGTCGGCCTAGAAGTAATAGACCAAACCACCGGAATGCCGATGCAGTACAATAAACCAAATTTGTTAAACAATAATTTTGTGGTAAAAAGTTACTAAAATCAAAAGCCCTCAACTCCAACTTGTAATTATTCATTCATCATTAATCAATAATCATTCATCATTCATCATTCATCGCTCGTCGTTCGTCGCTCGTCGCTCATCCCTCATAGCTAAATGTTAATTGTTCATTGTTCATTGTTCATTGTTCATTGCTCGTGGCTCATCCCTCATCCCTCATCCCTCATCCCTCATCCCTCATCGCTTATTGAATTTTGAATTCGTTTTCGATTTCAGTTTTCAGTTTCGATTTTACAAAAACACACATTATATCGTCAAAAAAGTCCCTTTCATCAAATAATTTTGATTTTTTTAACGTTATAGCTTAGAAACTTTTATCTTGCGCCTATGATTACAGATACCCAAGTCTGTGTCATGGTAGATTTAATATGTATTCCTCATCTTGAAACTACGGCTGCTCAATAGCGAATTTAACCTAATACATTATCGATGAAATCGTTGAAATCCCCTTTAATTGTAATTTTTCTATTTCTTAGTTTTAATGTTTTTTCTCAGCGCTCCGCCTTTAATCGTTGGTCTGCTGAAATTTCTACTGGCCTTCACGTGCCGCTGGCGCCTAATGATGGCGTTTCCAGAAGCAAATACATTGCTTTTAAACAGTTTCAACTATCTGGCCGTTATATGTTCTCGAAACGGGTAGGGGTAAAAGGGCATTACGCCTTCAATCGTTTTTCCAATCCCGATAATTCCGATGAAGCTGTAAGCTTTAACCGTTTTGGCGTGGAAGGGGTTGTAAATGTTGGCCGGCTATTAAACGTCGATTTTCATATACGGGAAAAATTCGGACTTTTATTCCATACAGGGGTAGGGGTAACCCTTTCCAACCCCACCGGCACCACCGGCACCGACCGTATGGGTAACATCCTCGCCGGCTTTACCGGCCAATTCAGACTGAGCAACGAAATAGCCCTTACTGGCGATATGACCTACGTTCACAACGTAAAACAACATTACGGCTACGCAGGAAATAATCTCTTTGCCGGTGAAAGTGGTCAATCTGGAGGCTTTGTTAATGTAAGTATCGGACTCATTTTTAGTTTAGGGGAAGAAAGATATCATGCGGATTGGTATTAATTTATAGTCGGAAGACGGTAGACGGTAGACGGTAGACGGAAGACGGAAGACGGAAGACGGAAGACAGACGTGTACGAAATACGAAATTCGAGCGACGAGCGACGAATTACCAGTGCTGGACAACGAATTTTGAAATTTTAATAATGTACTCTAATTTCAAAAATTATTCGTCAAGCACCAAATATCAAATAACAAATTCCAAATAACTTTCAACTTTCAATCTTGATCTTTTCTCTTTCCTCTTTCCTCTTTTCTCTTTACTCTTGACTCTTACTTCTTTCCTCTTTCCTCTTTATTCTTGTTTCTCGATTCTTGACTCTTGATTCTTGACTCTTGACTCTTAACCCCTGCCTCTTGAACCTTGAACCTGAAACTTCCCAAAAACCTGAAACTTCCCAATTCCTTCCATATTTCCCGCAAAACCCTCCAATTAACTTAAATGGTTTTTTATCTTTGTCCAAAAAAAAGCCGCGCTAAATTCTCCTCTTATATATTGCGCTAATAAGATTTGTAACAGATTAAGCAAGAAACATTTAAAGTTATTTATGGAAGCATCAAACATGCCTGAAGGTTCTTCAACACTTAGAGGTCAGGAAGATTCAGTTAAAATTGGAATTATAGGTTTAGGCTATGTAGGGCTGCCGTTGGCGCGTCTTTTCGCCACTAAATACCCTGTTGTGGGTTTTGATATCAATAAAAAAAGAGTAGAGGAGCTACAAAAGGGACACGATAGTACTCTTGAAGTGGAAGATGATGTGCTGCAAAAGGTGTTGTTAAAAACTAATACATTGGTTGACCACATGTTGAGTGATGGTGACCAAAAAAACGCCGATCAATCTTTACAAAACGGTCTTTTTTGCAGTACAGACCTTATGGATATCCAAAGCTGTAACTACTATATAGTAACAGTTCCTACGCCTGTAGATAAAAACAATCGTCCTGTTCTAACTCCCCTATACGCCGCTAGTGAAACCGTGGGCAGCGTTCTTAAAAAAGGAGATACTGTAATTTATGAATCTACCGTGTATCCGGGTGTTACGGAAGAGGAATGTGTGCCAGTCTTGGAGCGTGTAAGTGGCCTAACATTCAATACAGATTTCTTTGTTGGCTATTCCCCAGAACGCATCAACCCAGGCGATAAAGAGCATACCGTAGATAAAATATTGAAAATAACTGCTGGCTCCACGCCAGAATCTGCAGTAAAGATAAATGCATTATATGCCGCCGTAATTACCGGAGGTACCTATATGGCGCCAAGTATAAAAGTAGCAGAGGCAGCTAAGGTAATCGAGAATTCACAACGCGATATTAATATCGCTTTCGTAAACGAACTAGCAAAAATCTTTAACCTTTTAGAAATCGATACTCACGAAGTTCTAAAAGCAGCAGGTACCAAATGGAACTTCCTACCTTTTAAACCCGGCTTAGTTGGCGGACATTGCATAGGCGTAGATCCGTATTACCTAGCGCAAAAAGCCCAAGAAAAAGGCTATCACCCCGAAATTATTTTGGCCGGCAGAAGGCTAAACGATTCTATGGGCGAATATGTAGCCTCTCAGGTAGTAAAATGTATGATCAAAAAAGGCATCGCCATCGGTGGCGCCGAAGTGCTTATGCTTGGCATTACCTTCAAGGAAAATTGCCCCGATGTACGCAATACCAGAATAGTAGATGTTATAAACGCTTTAGAAGATTATGGCGTAAAAGTAACAACCTTCGACCCCTGGGCAAAACCAGAAGAAGTAAAACACGAATACAACATACAAACCACTAACACCCTAGGCAATGTACAATTTGACGGGATTGTTTTAGGCGTGGCTCATAATGAATTTTTGAAGATGGATTTAGAACCGTTTAGAAAACAGAATTCTGTTGTTTATGATGTTAAGGGAGTGCTTGAAAATTCTACCGCAAAATTATAAATAACCTAATAACTCAATAACTAATTAACTCAATAACCAATTAAGCCAACAAATATGAATTTAACCCAATTCAGTAAATTAGATGGCAAGAACGTTCTCGTAACTGGCGGAGCCGGATTTATTGGCAGTAATCTCGTTGATGCATTATTAGAAATAGGCGCAAACGTATCCTGTCTAGACAATTTCGCCACAGGCCATAGGCATAATATTGAACCTTTCCTTTCAAGCAAAAACTTCAACTTAATTGAAGGCGATATTCGTGACCTAGCAACTTGCCATAACGCTTGTAAAGGCCAAGACTATATCTTACATGAAGCAGCCCTAGGCTCGGTGCCGCGCTCAATTAATGACCCTATTACTTCCAATGATGTAAATGTAGGTGGTTTTTTAAATATGTTGGTAGCTGCAAGAGATGCAGAGGTTAAACGCTTCATATACGCCGCCAGTAGTTCTACCTATGGCGATAGTGAGGCTTTGCCTAAAGTTGAAGATGTTATCGGTAAACCTTTGTCACCTTATGCTATTACCAAATATGTAAATGAGCTGTATGCTACTATTTTTCATACTACCTATGGTTTAGATACCATCGGACTTCGATATTTTAATGTTTTTGGCAGACGCCAAGATCCTAATGGCGCTTATGCCGCTGTAATCCCGCTTTTTGTAAAGCAATTTATGGCGCACGAAAGCCCCTTGATTAATGGAGATGGTAGCTATTCACGGGATTTTACTTATATTGACAATGTGGTACAAATGAACTTGTTGGCGCTTACCACTGAAAACGATGCAGCCTTAAATCAGGTTTATAATACTGCGGTAGGAGATAGAACTGATTTGGTGCAGCTTACTGATTTATTAAAAAAATATTTAAGTGCCTTTGATCCTGCAATTGGAGAGGTGGAAATTACCCACGGCCCCAACCGTAAAGGTGATATCCCCCATTCTTTGGCTTCTGTGGAGAAGGCGAAAAATCTCTTGAATTATAAGCCTACACATGCTATTGATGCTGGCATTGAAGAGGCGGTGGAGTGGTATTGGAAAAATTTAAAATAAATACTAATAATAAAATTGGATAGAAGAGTCTAACGCCAGCCCGCCGCAGGAGGGTCCCAACTCTAACATCTCAAGTCTATTAATAATGAAGATTAAAAATATTTGCTGTATTGGTGCAGGATATGTGGGTGGGCCTACTATGGCTGTTTTGGCTTTAAAAAACCCCGATATAAAAATTACAGTTGTCGATATAAATAAAGACAGAATAGGAGCTTGGAACGATACTGATTTAGATAACCTGCCAATTTACGAACCAGGTTTAAAGGAAGTTGTACAAGAAGCAAGAGGAAGAAACCTGTTTTTTACTACAGAAGTGGAAAAGGCGATAGATGAAGCCCAAATAATTTTTATCTCAGTAAACACTCCTACCAAGACCTATGGTAAAGGGAAGGGAATGGCTGCAGATTTAAAATATATAGAACTTTCTGCTCGGCAAATTGCAAAAGTTGCGACTTCCGATAAAATTGTAGTTGAAAAATCTACCTTGCCAGTGAGAACTGCCCAAGCGATCAAAGATATCTTAGACCATACAGGCAACGGGGTTAAATTTCAAATATTGTCCAATCCAGAATTTTTGGCGGAAGGGACTGCCGTGCAAGACTTGTTGAATCCAGACCGTGTTTTAATTGGAGGAGAAGAAAGTGTGGATGGTAAAGAGGCAATTGATGCCCTAGTAGATATTTATGCTTCCTGGATTTCAAGAGAAAAGATCCTTACCACCAATGTATGGTCTTCTGAATTATCGAAATTAGTAGCAAATGCATTTCTTGCGCAACGTGTTTCCTCAATTAATGCCATTTCTGAATTATGTGAAGTAACAGGTGCTGATGTGAGTGAAGTAAGTAGAGCTATTGGAATGGACAGTAGAATAGGCCCTAAATTCTTAAAAGCCTCTGTAGGTTTTGGCGGTTCTTGTTTTCAGAAGGATATTTTGAATTTGGTTTACATCGCGAAATCTTATGGTCTAAATAAAGTAGCAGATTATTGGGAACAAGTGATTATTATGAACAACCATCAAAAAAACCGGTTTGCTGAAAATATCGTGAAGAAACTTTATAATACAGTTTCAGGTAAAAAGATTGTCTTCTTGGGATGGGCCTTTAAAAAAGACACCAATGATACTCGAGAATCTGCTGCAATTTATGTTGCAGACGCACTTTTAAATGAAGAAGCTGAAATAACTGTTTACGATCCTAAGGTGAGTGAGGAAAGAATTTATGCCGATTTAGATTATTTAAACACACGCAGCCCAGAAGAGAATAGGAGATTATTAAAGGTAGTTAAAGAACCTTATCAAGCTTTTGAAGGTGCACATGCCTTAGCGATTTTGACTGAATGGGATGAGTTTAAGGCATATGATTGGGAGAAAATATATAATTCAGTGATTAAACCGGCTTTTGTATTTGATGGAAGAAAGATTTTGGATGGTGAAAAGATGGAGAATATTGGGTTTCTGTATTCCGCAATAGGAATAGCAAATAATATTTAATATTTATGAAAATATTAGTTACAGGCGCTGCGGGTTTTATTGGCTATCATTTATGTGAGAAATTAATTTATTTAGGGCATACTGTTGTTGGTTTAGATAACATTAATGATTATTACGATATAAATCTCAAATTTGCGCGTCTTAAGAACTTAGGGATCGCAAAAGATGATATTGAATACAATAAAAATGTAGTGAGTGATCTTCATGGGTGTCGTTTACAGTTTGTAAAAATGAACTTAGAAGATCAGGAGAATCTTCCTTTGCTTTTTGAAAAGGAAAATTTTGATATTGTTTGTAATCTAGCTGCTCAGGCAGGGGTGCGCTATAGTATTGAGAAACCTATGAAATATGTGGAAAGTAATATAGTAGGTTTTGTAAATTTGTTAGAGTGCGTCAAAAATGTTAAAGTTAAAAAGTTTGTTTACGCTAGCAGTTCCAGCGTTTATGGAATGAATGAAAAGGTCCCTTTTTCTATAGATGATAATGTGGACCACCCAATCAGTATGTATGCCGCTACAAAAAAGAGTAATGAACTCATGGCTCATACCTATAGTCATTTATTTGATATAGAAACTATTGGATTAAGATTCTTTACAGTATATGGCCCTTGGGGAAGACCAGATATGGCTATGTTCCTATTTACGGATGCAATTTTAAATGATAGGCCAATTAAGGTTTTTAATAACGGAAAGCTTTCAAGGGATTTTACTTATATAGCCGATATTATTGAAGGAATCGTTGCTACTTTAACTACCGAATCAATAAACAAATCAAAATATTCCCTGTATAATATTGGAAATGGCAAGCCAATTAAACTCTCAGACTTTATTGAGGCAATAGAGAGAGAAACTAGTAAAAAGGCTCATAAAAAAATGTATCCTATGCAGCCTGGTGATGTGGAACAAACTTGGTCGGATACTGCTTCTCTAGATGAAGAATATGGTTATATGCCTTCAGAAAACATCAATAATGGGGTCAAAAAATTTGTAACTTGGTATAAGGAATATTATAAATAATATGGACAACGAAATAATAAAGATTAAAAAAGCTACCTTAAAAGGTAAAGTGAAGGTAAGTGGCGCGAAGAATAGTGCATTACGTTTATTAGCTGCTAGCCTATTGACTGAAGAAGATATTGTACTAACAAATTTCCCTAATGGTCTATTAGATGTTCAAGTGCATTTAAAAATGTTGGAAGTACTAGGTAAAAGTTATATTGCAGATTCTGATTCAGTTTTAATTACTGAAGACCGACACAATACCAAGAATCAATTGCTATGGGAAGATAGATCCATAAGAAACACTTTATTGATTTTAGGAGCTCTGGTGGCACGTTGGGGAGAAGGGAGGGTACCGTTGCCGGGGGGATGTAAATTGGGTGAGAGAAAATACGACCTACACGTTATGCTCCTTGAAAATTTGGGAGCTAAAGTATGGGAAGAAGATGATTACTTATGTGCAAAGGTAACAGGAAAACTACAAGGAAATGATATAGTTCTACCTATGCGCTCTACTGGAGCAACAGAAAATTCAATAATCTGTGCTTCTTTGGCAGAAGGAAAAACTACAGTTTGGAATCCACATATAAGACCAGAAATAATGGATCTTATCGATATGCTCAATAAAATGGGTGCAAAAATTAAGGTTTTTGGGCAAAAGTGTATTGAAATTGAGGGAGTACATGAATTATTCAGGGTAAAACACAGTGTCATACCAGATAATATGGAAGCTTTAACTTGGGCTATTGGAGCAGTTATAACTAATGGTGATGTAGAAATTGAGAATTTCCCATTTGAACATTTAGAGGTTCCTCTTGTATTTTTAAGAGAAAGTGGAATGAAATTTTACAGAGGCGAAAATAGTTTAATTGTTCGTGGTGGAGAATCTTACCCCGTCGAAATAAGCACTGGACCATACCCTGGCATTAATTCAGATATGCAGCCACTATTCGCTGTATATGGTGCAATGAGTAAAGGAGAGTCTAAAATAATTGATTTAAGATTTCCTGGAAGATACGGTTATGCTGAGGAATTGGCTAAGATGGGAATGGAGTATAAAGTTGAAGGTGAACTATTGGTAATTAACGGAGGGATTCCATTAAAGGGAACGACCGTTAATGCATTAGATTTAAGAGCTGGAATTGCCTTGTTATTAGCAGGGTTAACAGCTGAAGGGGAAACGACAATTGAAAATGCATGGCAAATACAACGTGGTTATGAAAATTTAACTGATAAGTTGTCAAAGTTAGGAGTTGTGATATGATTACTTTAAAACAAACCTTAAGAGATATTAAAGATGACTTATTAGATAAAAACGGATTATTTCTCTCCGTCTTACGGAGTTATTTAAATAGCCCTAGGTTTAGAGTGTTGTTGAATCATAGATTAGGCAAATATTTTTTCAAACAACAAAATTTATTTTTGCGTCAAATTGGGCTTTATTATAAAAATAGAATGATAATAAAGCGAAATTGTGATATTTCATATAATGCAGTTTTAGGCAAGAATTTAAAACTCCCTCATCCGCTAGGGATTGTAATTGGAGATGGAGTTATTATAGAGGATAATGTTACGATTTTTCAACAAGTTACTTTCGGAAGTCATGGAAAAAAGGGTTTAAATCAAAAAGAATACCCTCATATAAAATCTGGAGTTAAAATATTTGCTGGGGCTAAGATCATAGGTGGAATTACAATTGGTAAAAATGCCATTATTGGTGCAAATTCAGTTGTAAATATAGATGTTCCTCCTAATACAATTGCAGTTGGAATTCCCTGTAGAATAATTGAAAAATCATGAGTTCGTTCATTAATGATGTATTTCGTGTAGGCTTTTCAAATGTCTTAATGATTGTTTTAGGCCTAGGTACTTCAATAATTACAGCGAGATATATAGGTCCAGAAGGAAATGGTATAATTGCTGCTTTATTAGTATATCCTTCTTTATTTATGAGTATTGGTTCTTTGGGCATAAGACAATCTACCACTTATTTTTTAGGAAAAGGAATTTATACAGAAACTGAAATAAAACAAGCTATTACTCAAATATGGATGTTAAGTACTGTTTTTTCGGTTTTAGCCAGTTTCTTTCTCATTAGATACTTTAGTCAAATAGGCGATAATTTATTATTAGTTTCTCTGGCCTTGCTTCCCATACCATTTAGTTTATTCAATACGTATAATTCGGGTATTTTTTTAGGTAAAAATGATATTAAAACATTTAATAAAATTAATTGGATACCTTCACTGATTGTTTTTTTGGGAACTCTTGTTTTAGTTGTAGGGGTAGGCTTGGATGTAGCTGGCGCCATGTTAGCAGCAATTGGAGGGCCATTATTTATTGCAATTATATTATTATTTAAAAATAAATTTATACAAGATTTCAGCTTAAAATTTGATTGGAAAATCATTAAGACGATGCTTTCGTTGGGTGTTGTTTACGCTATTTCGCTTTTAATTATAAATTTAAATTATAAAGTTGACATTATACTTTTAGACAACTTAAGTACACCTTATGAGATGGGGATATATTCAAAAGGATCTGCAATTACTCAATATTTATGGCAGATACCAATGTTATTTAGCACAATTG
>CAXBDO010000051.1:0-11011 GCA_963974165.1 uncultured Aequorivita sp. | reverse complement strand
CAGGTAGTCTGGGCGGTTGCTTTGTACACGAGCGTCACGCCAAAAATGAACACCTAAACCGTTTTGCGGGTTGGTGGGGCCATAATAAAAAAACGCGTTTTAATATGCGCCACGAATTTGATGCCCTGCCAGGCGCTGAAGGATGGCAGTTAAGCAATCCGCCAATCTTATCAATGGCTGCAATCCGTGCGTCTTTAGATACTTTTGCAGAAGCTGGTTTTGAAAACCTTCGGAAAAAATCTGAGAAGCTTACTGGCTATTTGGAATTTCTATTAGATGAAATGCAAAACGATGCTATTCAAATTATTACTCCCCGCAATCCTGATGAACGCGGTTGCCAACTTTCAATACAAGTAAAAAATGCTGATAAAAACTTACACACCAAACTAACCGAAGCCGGCGTAATTAGCGATTGGCGCGAGCCCAATGTAATTCGTGTTGCCCCTGCCCCTCTTTACAACAGTTTTGAGGATGTGTATCGCTTTTCAGAAAAGCTAATAGAAGTTTTAAAGTAAAACATTGTCTCCCCGAGCGCAGTCGAGGGGTTATGCTGTAACAGAACTTAGAATAAAAAGGTCTCGACTGCGCTCGACCAGACAAATAAAATGAATAATCAACAACATATATTAATTATAGGCGCTGGCCTCTGCGGCAGCCTTCTCGCTTTGCGGATGGCACAACGCGGTTTCCAGGTTACCTTGGTTGAAAAACGCCCAGATTTACGCAAAGTTACCCAAGATGCGGGACGTTCCATAAATCTTGCCCTCAGTGATCGAGGCCTCCGCGGCTTGCGATTAGCCGGCGTTGAGGAAGCAGCCAAAAAGCAGTGTATCCCTATGAATGGGCGAATGATCCATGATAAACAGGGCAATACGTTTTTAAGCCCGTATAGCGGCCGAAAGGATGAATTTATAAATTCCATTTCGCGTCCGGGCCTTAATATGTTGCTATTGGACGAAGCCGAAAAAATGCCCAATGTAAAAATCATTTTTAACTACGCCTGTGAAGATGTAGACTTGGAAAATGCTTCGGCTACTTTTAAGGAATACAATACAAAAAAGGAACTCAAGATTGAAGCCGATGTAATTTTTGGCACAGATGGCGCAGGTTCGGCAGTTCGAAGAACGATGTTCGAAAGCCATAAATTTCTCTTTAGCTTTTCGCAACAATGGTTGAGCCACGGCTATAAAGAACTTGAAATTCCGGCTGCAGACAATGGCGAATATAGAACGTATAAAAACGCCCTGCACATTTGGCCACGCGGCGAAGATATGCTCATTGCACTCCCAAATTTAGATGGCAGTTTTACAGTTACCTTATTTCTTCCATATGAAAATAGCGATTACTGTTTTGCCAATTTAACAACGCCGGCAATGGTTGAGGAATATTTCAACAAAGAATTTCCAGATGTGGTGGCTATGATCCCAAACCTGGCCGAAGAGTTTTTTAATAATCCCATAGGCCCACTGGGCACGGTAAAATGTTCGCCTTGGAATAGCTTCGGAAAAGTTTTATTGATGGGCGACGCTGCCCACGCCATTGTGCCATTTTACGGGCAGGGAATGAATGCTTCCTTTGAGGATGTAGTGGTTTTCGACGAAATTTTAGAGAAATACAATTCCGAAAATAAGATAAACTGGGAAGTTGTGTTTAAAGAATATGAATCTCTTCGGAAGAAAGATACCGACGCCATTGCAGATTTGGCGGTAGATAATTTTCACGAAATGAAAGAACATACCGCGATGGAGATTTTTCAGAAAAAACGCAAACTGGAAACTGCATTTGAGGCAGAATTCCCCGAAGAGTATTACAGCAAATATTCTTTGGTTACCTTTAAGGAATCAATTTCCTATTCCGAAGCCATGAAACGCGGAAGGGCTCAGGACAAAGCTATTCTGCGCCTTTTGAGCGAAGGAAAAATTACCGAGGAAATGTCTTTAAAGGAAAAACTGGAATTAGTAAAAAAACAAACCGAAGCCATTATTCAAGATAATGGAGCGGCTTTTGGGTAAAAATAAAGGTTCCTTCCCCTTTTCAGGGGAAGGTGGATTCTAAATCGTCCGAAGCGAATTAGAATACGGAAGGGGTAATTTCCAGTAATTAATTTGAAAAAAATAAACTATGGCTAACAATCAAAAAGATTCCCGCAATCGCGGTAATGTGATAGAAGGAAAAGCAACGCCACGAGGCGCATATCCACACGTAAAGCGAGTGGGCGATTTTATTTTTATAAGCGGCACAAGTTCTCGTTTGCCAGACAACACCATTGCCGGGGTAAATAAAATTGATGAAATGGGCACTATGCATTTCGATATTAAGGAACAAACCCGCGTGGTTCTGGAAAACATTAAGGATTATCTTGCAACTGAAGGCGCCACCTTGGCAGACGTAGTTGATGTAACCAGTTTTTTAGTGAATATGAACGATTTTGCGGGCTATAATGAAGTCTATGCCCAATTTTTCGATAAAGAAACCGGTCCAGCACGCACTACGGTTGCCGTGCATCAATTACCCCATCCGCAATTAGTGGTTGAGATAAAGGCTATGGCTTATAAACCTTTGTAAGAATGCAAAAAATTCTAAACTACATAAACGGCGAATATGTTGAACCACTTTCTAAAAAATGGTTGGATAATTACAATCCTTCCAATGGCGAAGTGTATTCGCAAATAGCGAATTCAAATTCGGAAGATATTGAAAGTGCCTATCAAGCCGCCAAGGCAGCGTTCCCAAAATGGAGTAATACAACCATAGACGAACGCAGCCGTATCCTACTAAAAATCGCAGATTTAATTGATAGTAAATTGAACGATCTGGCTGAAGCCGAAGCCAAAGATAATGGCAAACCCCGTAGTTTGGCTATGGCCGTAGATATTCCACGAGCATCGGCCAACTTTCGTTTTTTTGGAAATGCCATAACCCAGTTTGCAAGTGAAGCCTACGAAAGCATCGGTCTAAATACTATTAATTTCACCCTACGCCAATCCCTTGGTGTGGTTGGCTGCATTTCACCTTGGAATCTTCCACTTTATTTATTTACCTGGAAAATTGCTCCGGCTATCGCCGCAGGTAATACTGTAATTGCAAAACCCAGCGAAATTACGCCCCTCACCGCATTTCTTTTAGGCGAAATTTGCACAGAAGCTGGTTTGCCAAAAGGGGTTTTAAACATCGTTCACGGTACAGGGCCTTCAACCGGACAAGCTATTGTGGAACATAAAGACATTAAGGCAATTTCGTTTACCGGGGGCACAAAAACCGGCGAACACATTGCCCGCACAGCCGCGCCAATGTTCAAAAAATTATCTTTGGAACTGGGCGGAAAAAACCCAAATATTATTTTCGCCGATTGCGATTATGAGAAAATGCTGGAAGTAAGCGTACGTTCTTCCTTTGCAAACCAAGGTCAGATATGTCTTTGCGGCAGTAGAATTTTTATTGAAAAACCTATTTACGAAAAATTCAAAACAGATTTTGTAAATAAAGTGAAGCAATTAAAAGTGGGCGATCCGTTTGATGCCGATTCAAATTTAGGGGCATTGGTTTCAAGACCCCATTTGGAAAAAGTGGAATCGTACATTAGGCTTGCGGAAGAGGAAGGCGGTAATATTCTTTGTGGCGGGAATCGGGTAACTGTACCCAATTTTGAAAACGGATATTATTTAGAACCCACGGTTATTGAAGTTTTTGATAACCTCTGCCGCGTTAATCAAGAGGAAATTTTTGGCCCCGTGGTTACCATTATGCCCTTTGAAACCGAGGAAGAAGTTTTGCAAATGGCAAATTCGGTAAAGTACGGGCTTGCTGCTACGCTTTGGACTTCAGATTTAAACCGTACTATGCGCATTTCAAAAGAAATTGAAGCGGGAATTGTCTGGGTAAACACTTGGCTAAACCGCGATCTGCGCACGCCTTTTGGCGGAATGAAAGATAGCGGCGTGGGCCGTGAAGGAGGTTTTGAAGCCCTTCGTTTTTTCACCGAAGCGAAGAATGTGTGTATTAAATATGACGCTCTCTAACCCCCGAATGGGGGACTTGAAATTGAAAACAAAATCGAAATAGAACAGTGAACACTGAATTTTGATTACTGAATACTGAAAAAATATGAATCTAGATTTAACAAATAAAAACGCTTTAGTCTGTGGAAGTACCGCAGGCATTGGGAAAGCAACCGCAATACAATTGGCTAAACTGGGTGCCACGGTAACCTTGGTTGCCCGCGACGAAGAAAAACTGAAGGAAACTTTAATTGAACTCGCACATGATAATGGGCAAAAGCACAATTATTTTGTAGCAGATTTCACCAAACCCGAAGAGGTAAAACAAAAAGCCGAGTTGGCTGCTTCAACTAAAACCATTCACATTTTGGTGAATAACACGGGCGGCCCAAAAGGTGGCCCAATTTTTTCGGCAGCAACAGATGAATTTGAAAAGGCGTTTTCCATGCATTTAATCTGCAATCAAATTTTGGTGCAAGCCGTAGTTCCAGGGATGAAAGAGGCCGATTATGGCAGGATTATAAATATAATTTCTACATCGGTAAAACAGCCTATTGATGGCTTGGGCGTAAGCAATACCATTCGCGGCGCTGTAGCTAGCTGGAGCAAAACCCTTGCGAATGAATTGGGACAATTCGGGATTACGGTAAACAACGTATTGCCGGGCTTTACGGCGACAGACAGGCTTGAAGATATTGTAGCAAATGCCGCAAAGAAAATGAACAAGACCGAAAAAGAAGCAAGCGATTTTATGCAAAGTATTGTGCCGGCGCGTAGGTTCGCACAACCGGGCGAGATTGCAAATGCCGTGGCATTCCTAGCGAGTGAAGCTGCCAGCTATATAAATGGCGTAAACCTTCCAGTAGATGGTGGTCGCACCAAAAGTTTGTAACTTTAGGCTCAATAACCTAATTAATTAATGACATCACCGCCTTTGCGGGAAATAAATATGAGACGAAAACTACGCATTAACGGCCATTCACACTTACTTCCCTATCCAGAGGAAATCCCACAGTTTATGCAGGATAAGGGAATTTTTTGGGTAGATAAAGACAGAAAATTTATGCTCCAAAAAGATTGGAGCCGTCCGGTTACCGATTCCAGTTTCTTTTTAAATGAAAAACTGGAATGGATGGAGCGCTATAAGATTGACCATGCCGTGGTTTTAAACCTTTCCCAACTTTATGGTAACGGTCTGCGGGTAGAAGAAATGAAGCAGGCGTTGCGTTTTCAGAATGACTTTAACGCAAAGGTACAGCACGACCATCCGTCTAAATTTACTTGCGGTTTTGTGGTGCATCCTGGTTTTGTGCGGGGTGCTTTATGGGAGATAGAGCGCTGTGTTGAAACTTTGGGGCTTCAATTATTGTGTCTTCCAACACACTATATGGACACTATTGGTACATGGCGTTGCATTTTTGACGAAGAAAATGAACCAATTTTTGAACTGGCTTCAAAATATAATCTGGCAGTTGAAATTCATCCTTATGACGGTGAAAAATTCATCAAGCTGGAAAATACATCTTGGCGTTTCCATCTAATATGGATGCTTGCCCAATGTGCAGATGCCTATCATTTTTTAACGTTAAATGGTTACGCAGATAAATTCCCGAATATGCGAACTTGCTTTGCACACGGTGGACAATTGGCGCAAATAAATTTAGGTAGACGTATACAAGGCTTTGATGGCAGGCCCGATCTGTTTAAAGGAAAAACCCACCCTCGAAAAGCAGTGGGACACAAAAATATATTCTTCGACACCCTGTTGCACGACACGGGAGGTTTAGAATTATTGGTGAAAAACCAGGGTTGCAAACAAGTGCTTATGGGCTTAGACGACCCGTATCCGTTGGGCGAAATGGAAAGCGCGGTACAATCTTCCTATCCCGGAAAGATTTTAGATTTGGCTGTGGAGCAAAAAATAATATCCGCTGAACAGTGCGATGAAATTTGGGACCAAAATGTTATTCAATGGCTGTGTGGCGACGATGAGGTTGCAAAAGAAAAGCTCGTAAAAAGAATTTTAGGCGAAAATTAAATTTCCCAATTTTTAGCACATATAAAATGGACTTTCTTCCAGAAAAAATAAACGATTACGTAGAAAAACATTCGCAACCCGAACCTGAGTTACTTCAAAAGTTCAACCAAAAAACATTCTTGAAATTGGCACTTACACAGGCTATTCTGCCTTGTGCCTTGCCGAAGGAATGAAACAAGATGGCGAATTACATACAATCGACATTAATGAAGAACTGGTAGATTTTCAAAGAAAATATTTTGATGAATCTGCTTATGGAAACCAAATATTCCAGCATTTGGGGAATGCTTTGGAAATAATTCCAGCGCTCGATAAAACTTTCGATTTGGTGTTTATTGATGCCGATAAAAATAATTATCCCAACTATCTAGAGATAATTCTTCCGAAGCTAAAAAAAGGTTCTGTTATTTTAAGCGACAATGTACTGTGGAGCGGAAAAGTAGCCGAACCGCTTAAAAAAGATGATGCCGATACTGAGGCGCTTCTTCGGTATAATAAAATGTTGAATGAGCATCCAAGATTAGAAACAGTTATTTTGCCTATTCGCGATGGGTTAACCATTACCCGCGTTCGGGAATAAACGCTCGTGGTTAAGCACTTTTTTACATAAATAATAAAAAAAGAGCGCAAAGACAGTCCCTACCAAGGCACCCACCAAAATATCGCTTGGGTAATGTACGCCAACATAAATACGGCTCATTATAAAAAAAAGTGGCCAAATATAGCTTAGGTAGATCCACTTGGTATACTTCCGCAATACCAACACCATAAAAGTTGTTACCGCAAAACTCGATGAGGCGTGGCCAGAAAAGAAACTATAATTGGTAGGCTTTTGTAGAATGCGGATAAGTTGGCCCAATGCTTCCACATTATTCGGGCGTAATCTGCCTATATAATCTTTAACCAAGCCGGTGAAAAATATCGTAATTCCGAAGGTGAGCAGTAAGAAAAATATAATAGCAAATCCCTTTTTTGCTTTGTAGTAATAAAGTGAAAGGATAAAAAAAAGTATATAAAGAGCTGTCCAGTTTTCAATTTGGGTTACGAATATCCAAAAACTGTCGTGTTGTTCAATTCCGAAGCTATTTAAGAAAACAAATAAGTCCCTGTCCCACTGTTTAAGGGTTTCCAACATTTAGAATTTTCTTTTAATGGGGCCTGTAACCTCATCAACGTCTTCCTTAACTTTATCTATCTGTTTTTGGACGTCCTTAGTTATATCTATGTCTATCCCCTGTTTTTCAGCACTTTTGGTAATTTCTGATTTTATATCGTTGGTAGCATCCTTAATTTGGCGCATTGCTTTACCCATACCCCTGGCAATTTCTGGCACCTTGTCTGCCCCAAAAACCAAAAGAATCATAAACATGATGAACCCTATTTCGGCACCGCTAATAAAAAGAAATATTGCCTGTGAAATCATTGTGCAAATATACTAACGAGATATGAGTTATAAGTATGCTGCGAAGAGTTTTTCTGAAATTGATAGATACAAAAATCCCCTCTTCTTAGAATTTAGAAGAAGGGATTATATTTCATATTAATTAAATTAATTTTCCTGCGTACTGCTCTTGAATTTATCAAAAGCACCCAACTTTTTGCGCTTGGGCCAAGTGTTGTTTGCGGTATCAATATCTGCAGTTTCTTCGTCTGGATCTACCTCAATTTTGGTGATTTCCTTTTCAGAAGCAATAACCTTACGAACGGCATCGTCATTCTTTCTCCATAATTCAGCTGGGTACGTTATGCGCTCGCTGCTGCCATCGCTATAAGTGTATTGCGCAATTATTGGCATTGGGATACCTCCCGGTTTTTCGAAGGTTATTTCATAAAAATAATTGGGTCTCTTTAATTTTTCACGTTCCGCGGCGGGTATGTTTTCTAAAATATAATCATTGAGGGTAGCCACATCTTCCAATTTAGAAGTGCGCATACTTTCTTCAAAATCTTCGCTTCCCTCCTCAATCAAATAAACTAAAGGCGGCAAGTCGCTTTCAGACAAACCTCGGGTAGCCATCATTTCCTTTACCTCTTTGTTCATTTTGGAGCTAACAAAGAATTTTTTCACCTCTTTCACCCCAATATCTACGTAGTCTGTAGTATAAAACCACTCTCTCCAATACCAATCAAGATCTATGGCAGAAGCATCTTCCATAGTCCTGAAAAAATCTTCGGGGGTTGGGTGCTTAAACATCCATCTATTTGCGTAGGTTTTAAAAGCAAAATCGAAAAGTTCCCTGCCCATAATGGTTTCACGCAAAATATTTAAGGCTGTTGCAGGTTTTGCATATGCATTTGCACCAAAGTTATAGGTGTTTAAACCTTTGGTCATAATTGGTGCCAACTGACTTTGATCGCCGGCCATATAGTCTACAATTTTGTTTGCAGGACCACGACGCGAGGGATACTTTTTGTTCGGTGCGATAGCTTCTGGATATTCCTCGCCAAAATCCTGCTCTGCCACGTATTGGGTAAAAGTGTTTAAACCTTCATCCATCCACGTCCATTGGCGTTCGTCGCTGTTTACGATCATTGGGAAATAATTGTGCCCAACCTCATGAATAATTACGCTAATCATCCCGTATTTAGTACGATCGCTAATAGTCCCGTCTTTGTCTGGCCTTCCGTAATTCCAGCAAATCATGGGGTATTCCATTCCCTGATTTTTGGCATTTACCGAAATTGCTTTTGAATACGGATAATCGAAAGTCATTCGGGAGTATGTTTTTAAAGTAGTGGCAACTGCGCGGGTAGACCAATCTTCCCAAAGTGGATTTCCTTCGGGCGGATATAACGAAACTGCCATAACGGTACGGCTTCCCATTTTTACGGCCATCATATCCCAAATGTATCTTCGAGAGCTTGCAAAGGCGAAATCGCGTACATTTTCTGCTTTAAATTTCCAGGTTTTTTTATTGCTCGCAAACCCTTTTGAAGCGGCTTCCGCCTCGGCCTGTGTAACAATTATTACGGGTTTGTTGTATGATTTTTGTGCCGCTTCATAGCGGTTCATCATTTCTTTACTGAAAACATCTTTCCTATTTTGAAGCTCTCCCGTAGCATCAAGAATATGATCGGCCGGCACGGTAATATTCACTTCAAAATTTCCGAAAGGCAAGGCAAATTCATCGCGCCCCCAAAATTGGCTATTTTGCCATCCTTCCACATCGTTATAAACCGCCATTCGTGGATAGAACTGGGCAATTACATAGCCATTATTGCCATCCTCAAAAGTTTCATACCCACTGCGAGCCCTGTCGGTAACGTGGTTGTTGATATTGTACCACCATTTAATAGAGAATACATATTGCCCTCCAGGTTTTAGTGTAGATGGCATATCTATACGCATCATCGTTTGGTTGATGGTATATTTTAACGGATTGCCCTTGGCGTCCTTAACTTCAAGAATATTAAAACCGCCGTCAAAACCGCCATCCATATGTTGGCCCACAAAATTGGCTACCATATCTGCCGGAACGGCACTGGAAGGTTCAATTAATGGGGATTTTGAATCTTTAGCCCTTTTATTTTGGTCTAATTGCACCCATAGATAATCTAACGGATCGGGCGAATTATTGGTGTAGGTAATAGTTTCAAACCCAGTTAGTTTTTGGTTTTTATCGTCCAATTCCACCTCCATTACGTAATCTGCTTGTTGCTGATAGTAATTGGGTCCTGGTGCACCACTTGCCGTACGGAACATATTGGGCGTTGCAAACTCTTGGTACATTTGCCTAAAGCGGTTGGTGTTGTAATGGCCAGGTTCGCGTTTTTCGGACTCTGTTTCGTCCTGAGCCGAAACCGCCCCTGCAAATAGGAAAAGCCCGGTAAGTAAAAGGGATTTGAATAATCGCATAGTAAATGGGAAAAGTTTTAAAAAATGGATTTGCAATGTATTAATTAAATTTCAATTTTCCGCTTGGCTCATCCTTATCGAGGATCAAACTGCGGCGGCTCGTTGGGGTTTTTAAATGGATAATATTTTGTTGTTCGCCAAAAATCTCCATTAACACCTTATTTTCTATTTCTAAATTTTTTAGCTCGTTTACATTTGTTATCTCTAAATACGCAACCAACATGTCGGTATCGTATTCCTTCCCAATATAATTAAGCTGCACATTTTTGCCGTTTACCTTAATTTTCAATTTTTGAAGAATATACTTTTTTACATCTTCATCTGCCATTGCGGTTTCCTTTTTGGTGTTTAAGGAAATAGGCGCACCCGTTTTCAATTGAAGCACATCTTCAATATCATCAGTAAAAATTTTGATAATTATTTGAAGGGAATTTTTCTCCTTTACATATTCAATTTTTGTAATACTTACATAAAACTTATGTGCCGAAGTACCCGAAACCAATGGAAACACGAGCTAAAAGGAGAACTTTAAAATACTTCATATAAGTGAGGGAATAATTGCAACATTAGACGCTGCCTTAAAAACTTTGTTACACATTTTTTCGTTTTCTTGATACCCCGAGGTTATAAGGGAAATTACGAAGCTAGATTCAAATAAGGTTATTTTGCCCTGTCTTTATACTCTTTGCTTTTTTTGAAAAGAAATTCCATCAATTGCATTTCATTCTCCGGCTTTAGCAGTTCTTTGGTTAGACCGTTTTCCTGCACAAAAAATAGAAAATCGACCGCTTTGTTTTCAGGGATATCAAAATTAGCAGCAATAAATCCGGTACTGAACCGCTGTTGTATATTATTGCTTACCGTATTTAAATCATCTTGCTTTTGGATTGGTGAGATTTTTTCACTTTTAGGAAACAGCAATTGGGCAACACCCCCCAAAAGCGCAAGTACGTTTGCCCCATTCCTTAATGCATTGCCGTGTAGTGCTTCCTCGGCTGCATTGCCAGCTACGGCAGTTTTATCGTCGGGCACAAATGTATAGCCGTATTCCAAATTTTTATAACTAAGGTCCCAATCTTTAGTAACGTTATAAGTGGGTATTTAGTTATAAAAATTTGG
>CAXBDO010000050.1:0-11222 GCA_963974165.1 uncultured Aequorivita sp. | reverse complement strand
GTAGATACTGGCGCAGCATTCAAAGGAAAAATTTCCATGATTGATGTAGATTCCAAGGAAATCTGGCAAAGTGAGGCGGTTTACAAATTGTATCCCCACGAAAAGGGTAGGAATTAAGACTTATTTATTACAAATTAAGAAACCCACTTCCTATATTTGTATTTCCTTTAAATACAAACCATGGCGCTTAAAAATATCAGACTGGAAGTAATGCAGACTGTTGAAAAAGAAATTGACAGTTATATAGACCAATACCTAATACCTGTTGATGAAATTTGGCAGCCAACAGATCTTTTGCCTAATTTTCAAGGTGAAAATTATATGGATGAAGTTCACCAAATAAGGGAAGAAGCCAAAGAATTAGGCTACGATTTTTGGATTGTATTGGTGGGCGATATGGTTACAGAAGAAGCTTTGCCAACCTACGAAAGTTGGTTAATGGATATGGAAGGAGTAGACCAGCATGGTCGTAATGGCTGGAGCAAATGGATTCGCCATTGGACCGGAGAAGAAAACCGTCACGGCGATACGCTCAATAAATACCTTTATTTATCTGGAAGGGTAAATATGAAGGAAGTTGAAAGAACAACCCAGCACTTAATTAATGATGGTTTTGAAGTAGGAACCGGGCGCGACCCCTACCGAAACTTTATTTATACAAGTTTTCAGGAATTGGCTACCAATGTTTCCCACAATCGCGTAGGGAAAATTGCAAAACAGAAAGGAAACAAATCGTTGGCCAAAATGTGCAATATTATTGCGGGCGATGAGATGAGGCACCATTTGGCATATCGTCAATTCGTAAAAACAATTTTTGAATACGATCCTAGCGAGATGATGATCGCCTTTCAGGATATGATGCAGAAAAAAATTATTATGCCTGCCCAAAACCTTCGTCAAAGTGGTGGTAAAATGGCATCGGCTTTTGATGATTTCAGTAATGCAGCACAGCGTTTGGGCGTATATACTACCTACGATTATATAGACATACTAGAAAAATTGAATGCACATTGGGAAATCTCAAAAATTGGCGGATTAACCGATGAGGCCGAAAAAGCCCGAGATTACCTATTAAAACTGCCCGCAAGGATGCTTCGAATTGCGGAAAGAATAAAAATACCAGAAGACGCCAACCGCTTTAAGTGGGTTGAGCCAAATGGAATAGTATAAGCCCCTAACCCCCCGAGGGGAAAGGTCCCATCCAACCTCCCCGAAGGGGGAAGGAAATTGCAACTCAAAAAAAAACCTCACAGGTCTTTAAGTCCTGTGAGGTTCTTTAATTATTATCCGTTACCATTCCCCCATCGGGGGCAGGGGGCTTTAGGGAGCTATATTAAATTTAATCCCTTGCGCCAAAGGTAAATCGGCAGTATAGTTAATTGTGTTGGTTTGTCTGCGCATATAAACTTTCCATGCGTCGCTTCCACTTTCGCGGCCGCCACCGGTTTCTTTTTCGCCACCAAATGCACCACCAATTTCAGCACCAGAGGTACCAATATTTACGTTTGCAATTCCACAGTCTGAACCTTGTACAGATAGGAAATGTTCTGCTTCACGTAAATTATTCGTCATAATTGCAGATGAAAGTCCTTGTACCACTCCATTTTGAAGTTCAAGTGCGTTTACAACACTACCGCTGTATTTCATCATATATAATACAGGGGCAAAAGTTTCGTGCTGTACAATTTCGTAGCTATTTTCCGCTTCGGCAATTGCTGGTTTTACGTAGCATCCGCTTTCATAGCCTTCGCCTTCAAGAACGCCACCTTCAACAATAATTTTTCCACCTTCTTCTACAACTCTGTCAAGTGCATTTTGGTAGTTTTTCACTGCATCTTTATCAATTAATGGCCCAACGTGGTTGTTCTCATCCAACGGGTTTCCAATACGAAGTTGTTTGTAAGCAGCAACAACTGCTTCTTTCACCTTATCGTACATACTTTCGTGGATAATCAATCTACGGGTTGAAGTACAACGTTGGCCCGCAGTACCTACTGCGCCAAACACGGCGCCAATTACGGTCATTTTAATATCTGCGTCTGGCGTTACGATAATTGCATTGTTACCACCAAGTTCAAGAAGCGATTTTCCTAAACGTGCTGCAACTGCTTGTGCAACAATTTTTCCCATTCTGATAGAACCTGTAGCCGAAATTAAAGGCACACGCTTATCATTGGTCATCATTTCGCCTACTTTATAATCGCCGTTGATAAGGCAAGAAATTCCTTCCGGCAAATCGTTATCTGCAAAAACCTTAGCAGCTATTTTTTGGCAAGCAACACCGGTTAAAGGCGTTTTTTCTGAAGGTTTCCAAACACAAACGTCGCCACAAACCCAAGCCAAGGCCGTGTTCCATGCCCATACGGCAACTGGAAAGTTAAAGGCCGAAATAATACCTACAACCCCAAGCGGGTGGTATTGTTCGTACATTCTATGTCCCGGACGCTCACTATGCATGGTTAAACCGTGAAGTTGGCGTGAAAGACCTACTGCAAACCAATTTTCCCAATGGTTCTTTTAATCTTCTTAGTTCTTCACCAAACTGACGTACAATTTCACCTCTTTGTGGTGCGGGCTTCACTCTCCAGTCTTTAAATGCCGAAGTAGCGCTAGCCATTACTTTTTCGTAGTCTTCTTTGGAAGTAGTGCTCACTTTTGCAATAAGTTGACCATCAACCGGTGAAACGGATGAAATTTCCTCCCCATTTGAAAACCATTCACTTCCGGTAGAAGTTCCAAGATTTGTTTTATTAATTCCTAATTGTTCCAACGCTTCTTCAATACCGAAGCTTGTTGTTGTAGCTTGCATATATTTATGATTTTTTTATTCCGAAAAATTTATGAGGTGCAAAGGTACACAATGCACTGTAGAAAGGAAAACAAATTGGCATCAAGCTATATTCCAACCATATTGGTGAAATAATTGTACTTAATAATTTATTGTGGAACTATGAATTTTCTTGTGTAAAACGAGGATCGGCTTCCATTACGGTGCCACATTTGTTACAGGTGCGAAGTTCTTTGCTGTTGTAAAAATGTTTAAAGTGTTTAAGAAAATCGGTTTCAATATCGGTTAACGGAAAATATACTTCGTGTAGTTTGTTGTTGCAGTTATCGCAGAACCATAGCAAACCATCTTTGCCGTCTAGGTCTTCCCGTTTTCTTTCAATAACCAACCCTATAGAGCCAGCGCTTCTGCTGGGGGAGTGTGGCATTTTTGCGGGATGGAGATACATATCGCCTGGGCCCAGTTCCATGACTTTTTTCTCGCCATTTTCCTGAATTGCTACTTGAATATTGCCTTCAAGTTGGTAAAAAAGTTCTTCGGTTTCGTTGTAATGGTAATCTTTTCGGGCATTGGGCCCGGCTACAATCATTACTATATAATCATCGGATTCAACATAAAGATTTTTGTTGCCAACCGGAGGTTTAAGTAGCTCGCGATTTTCTTTAATCCAGGTATTTAAGTTAAAAGGTTTTTTGGTAGCCATTGCAGTATTTTTATTGTTACGTAAAAATAGGGCAAAATGGTGTAATAGAAAAAGTTAAGTTCAGCTTACTTTCTGTAGAAAAGTTGGGTAAAGTAAACACGGCCCTTGGCGCACTTCATTATGCCAAAACCAGTGTGGGTAAAGTTCCCTTCAATAATAGCCTTGTGCCCTGGGCTGTTCAGCCAGGCGTTTACCACAGCTTCGGCCGTATTGAATCCGTAGGCAACATTTTCGCCAACTACTTGCGCATTATCATGAAATTTAATTCCTTCAGAACGAAACCCGAAGTTGTCGTGGTTTATTTGTTCCTTTTCAATCATGTAATCGGTATGATCTACAGCAAAGGCCGAAGCGTACTGTGTGTCTATAATAAGTGTAGGTAGCCCTATAGATAGACGGTGATCATTAACCAATCTTAAGATTTCAGCAGACATTTGGTCATCGTTCTTCTCGGCTAGCGATAAATCGATTTCATATTTTGCTGTTTCAACTTCAACTGAATCTTCTTTTGAACAAGAAGTAAATACTAGGCATAATAATGCGATTGCAAGTAGGTTGCTTTTTAGTAGGTGCATAATTTCAGGGACATCAAATTTGGGGCATGATGTTGAAACAAATATATACATTTATTTTACTTCTACGTGCATTTAATCGAAATAAAATTACACTTAATCGGATAAATCGATATTTTCACACGGGCAAAATGGGCCAAAAAAATTGCTTAGCTACTATATTCACTGGAATTTCACGTATATTAGACAGCAATAAAAATTTATCGCTATGGCTAAAACTTTAACATATTTTCTTCTCGTTTTTCTCATTTTCGGGTGTAAAAACGATAAAAATGACACTTCGTCGATTATTTTGAATTCTAAACAGACAAATGAAAGTGTTAAAAATTTCGGAATTGTACTCCATGGAGGGGCAGGAACCATCCTAAAATCGAATTTAAGCGACTCATTAGAGGCGGCTTATATGTTAAAATTGGAAGAAGCCGTAAAAATTGGGTATAAAATCCTGGAAAATGGCGGTACTTCTTTAGATGCCGTAACCCATACTATTAATGTTCTGGAAGACTCCCCATTATTCAATGCCGGCAAAGGTGCAGTCTTTACACATAACGGTTCAAATGAACTTGACGCTTCCATTATGGATGGCGCAACTTTAAACGCTGGGGCCGTTGCTGGCGTAAAACATATAAAAAACCCTATAGACTTAGCTAGGGATGTAATGCAGAAGAGTGAGCACGTTATGCTGTATGGCCAAGGTGCCGAAGAATTTGCCCAAAGCCTAAATTATAAAATGATGGATACTTCATATTTCTACACCCAAAATAGATACGAGTCGCTTCAAAAGGTTTTGGAAAGGGAAAAAAGTAATAAGGAAACCACAGTTTCTTTCGAAGATGCTTTTATTAAAGATTCAAAATTTGGGACTGTTGGCTGTGCCGCTTTAGATAAACACGGCAATTTGGCTGCCGGCACCTCTACGGGTGGAATGACCAACAAACGCTGGAACAGGATAGGCGATGCCCCCATAATTGGCGCAGGTACCTATGCAAACAATGCCACTTGTGCGGTTTCCGCTACGGGTTGGGGCGAATATTTTATTAGGGCGGTAGTGGCCCATGATATTTCGGCATTGATGGAATATAAAGGAATGACCCTGCAGGAAGCAGCTACTGAAGTTATCCAGAAAAAAGTTCCCGCACTTGGCGGCGACGGCGGTATTGTAGCCATAGATAAGGATGGAAATATTGCGATGGAGTTCAATACTTCTGGAATGTACCGTGCATCTATCAATTCAAAAGGGGAATTGGTTGTAAAAATATACGAAGGCGAATAAAGGAGTTCTGTTACGCCAATTGCTCATTATTTTATATCGCTCACATCTTTTCCAACCCACTTCAAATTTTATTTAACAAAAAATTAATATCGTTTGGTTCGTAATTTACCGAACCAAACGTACTTTTGCGGCTTCATTTTAAATTATACCTCTATTTTGACTAAAAAAGAAAGTTTAATTGAGAAATTGGGCGTGCATCTTGAAAATAAGGAACAGCTTGCCCCATTGGCGGCTCGCATTCTTGCTACGTTAATCCTAACAGGTAAAAAAGGTGCAACCTTTGAATCTTTAGTTTCTGAACTTAGCGCCAGCAAAAGCACAATTTCTACCCATTTAACCACTTTACAAGCAGCCAATCGCATTACTTACCATACAAAATGTGGCGATCGTAAAAAGTATTTTACGCTGGTACCAGACGTAATGATAAATGCAATGACGGAAATGCTCAAAAATTGGAAAAATGAGCGCGACCTGCACCTTGAAATAATGGAGTATAAAAAGGAAATCAATGCTGAATTGCCCAAAGATTGCACAGAAATGTTCGATTTGGAATTTCATCGCGATTACCTCGAATTTCTTTCACAAGCCAGTGCTTCCATGGAAAAAATTCAAAAACGACTATCTGAAAAACAATAATTCCGACTAATAAATTCACCAATGAAAAAGAAAACCGCACTATATACCCTTCCTATAATTTTAGGGTTTTTGCTACTATTATCTTCTTGTGGAGATGATAAAAGCGCCCAACAAGCACAAGGTGCACCACCGGCACCTACTTTGCCAGTTGTTATTATTCCAACTAAAACCGTAACTGCTTACACCACCTATCCAGCAAGTATTGAAGGGATAGTAAACAGCGAGGTACGCGCTAAAATATCTGGATACATTACAGATGTTTTGGTAGACGAGGGACAAAAAGTAAAAAAGGGGCAAACTTTATTTAGGTTAGAAACCCAGACTTTAAGTCAGGATGCCGCCGCCGCCCGTGCAAATGTAAATGCCGCGCAGGTTGAGGTTGACAAATTAAAGCCATTGGTTGAAAAAAACATAATTAGCAATGTGCAACTTGAAACCGCAAAAGCCAAATTACAGCAGGCCAAAAGCGGTTACAACAGCATTAACGCAAATATTAATTATGGCAATATTAAAAGTCCCGTAGATGGTTATGTGGGTTCGATTAATCTTAGAAAGGGCGCGTTGGTTACCCCAACTTCACAAGTGCCTTTAACCACTGTGGCCGATATAAGTAAGGTGTATGCCTATTTCGCCATGAATGAAAAGGAATATCTAGACTTTATTCAGAATGCAGAAGGGAAGGATATAGAAGAAAAAATAAAAAAGCTTCCAAAAGTTAAGCTTTTGTTGGCAAACGGAAGTTTGTACGAGCATGAGGGTACCATTGAAACTATAAATTCACAGGTAAATACAAATACAGGCTCCATTACTTTTAGGGCGGTTTTTGAAAACCCTTCGCGCATATTGACAAATGGTAATAGCGGGAAAATTCAGGTGCCACGTGTATTTACAGATGTGGTTGTTGTTCCCCAGGAAGCAACCTACGAACAGCAAGGAAGTATCTATGTATATAAAGTTGCGGCAGATGGAATGGCATCTTCATCCAAAATTGAAAAAATTGCGGAAGTTGGCAATATGTATGTTATATCATCCGGACTTCAAGCCGGAGATAAAATTGTAGCCAAAGGCGCCAATAAACTTCGGGGCAATTCGCAAATAAATCCTCAGGAAATGCCTTTCGACAGCATAGCCAAACCCATCGAAAAAATTTTCAGATAAACCCTAGAAGCCAAAAGTATGTTTAAAACATTTATAGAAAGACCCGTATTGTCTACGGTAATTTCAATCATAATTGTGATTTTGGGTATTTTGGGGCTAACTGCATTGCCCATTACCCAATATCCAGATATTGCACCACCAACAATTCAGGTGAATGCAACTTACCCCGGCGCCAACGCCGAAACTATTCTTGAAAGCGTTATAATTCCGCTGGAAGAACAAATTAACGGGGTTGAAGGTATGACGTATTTAACGTCTACCGCCACTAATAACGGTACTGCTTCAATCAGTGTGTATTTTGATCAGGAAGTAGATCCAGATATTGCAGCCGTAAACGTTCAAAACCGTGTTGCAAGGGCGAATGCTTTTTTGCCGCAGGCGGTTATTCAAACAGGAGTTACCACATCTAAGCAGCAAACTAGTGCTTTGATGTTCCTTTCCTTTTATAGTACCAACCCAGATTACGATGATACTTTTCTTCAGAATTATTTAAAAATTAATGTTATCCCCGAATTACAAAGGGTTAATGGGGTAGGAGATGTATCTGTTTTTGGAGGTAAGGATTACGCCATGCGAATTTGGTTAAATCCGCAAAAGATGGCTGCTTATAATTTAATGCCGTCCGATATTACTGCCGCTTTACGGGAACAGAGTTTGGAAGCTGCTGCCGGATCTTTGGGCGAAAATTATGGGGAAGCGTTTTCATACACCATCAAGTATTCGGGACGATATAAAAATGAGCAACAGTATAGCGATATAGTAATCAAGGCACTTGGCAATGGTGAATTTTTGCGCCTTAGCGATGTAGCAACTATAGAACTTGGCGCCCAATCATACGCCGGAGGGTCGGTTACCAATGGCTACCCGGCTGTAAACATGGGGATTTTCCAGACCAAAGGCTCAAATGCCCAAGAAATTATTGAAGCCATAAAATTGGAATTGGTTAATGTGGAGCGCGATTTACCCGAAGGCCTTACCTATTATATTCCTTACGATACCAATAACTTTTTGAATGCCTCTATTGAAAAGGTTGTAACAACTTTAGTAGAAGCATTCCTATTGGTTTTTATTGTGGTGTTTATTTTCTTACAGGATTTCCGTTCAACGTTAATTCCTGCCATTGCAGTACCAGTTTCAATTATTGGAACATTTTTCTTTCTTAATCTGTTCGGATATTCAATCAACCTACTTACACTATTCGCATTGGTTTTAGCCATTGGTATTGTGGTAGATGATGCCATAGTGGTTGTTGAAGCCGTACATGCCAAAATAGACGAGGGTGAAAAAAGCGCAAAAAAGGCTTCCATAAAAGCGATGGACGAAATTTCGGGCGCAATTATATCTATTACCTTGGTAATGGCTGCAGTATTTATTCCCGTAACTTTTATAAAAGGTCCTACGGGCGTATTTTATGAGCAGTTTGGGGTTACGCTTATAGTTGCAATTATAATTTCGGCGGTAAATGCACTAACCTTAACTCCTGCCTTAAGTGCCTTATTTTTGAAAGGGCATGATGAGAAAAAGGACAGTAAAAAACCTGGCTTTATCCAGAAGTTTTTTAATGGTTTTAACCGTGGTTTTAAAGCAACTATAAACCGTTACGGAAGATCTGTACACTTCTTATATAGAAATAAATGGATAACCGGCGTTATTTTGCTTTTGGCCATTTTGGGAATCTGGTGGTCATCATCTACGCTTCAAACTGGTTTCGTTCCCGACGAAGACCGTGGAATTATCTTTATGAACATGGAACTTCCAGCGGGCTCATCCATAGATAGAACGCATGAAGTAAACCAACTTATGTATTCAAAAATTAAAGATCTTCCTGGAGTTCAGGGTGCATCTGTTATTGATGGCAGAAGTTTAATAAGCGGGGCAGGTAGTAATTACGGACTTGGTTTTATTAGGTTGGATAATTGGAAAGACAGGGAAGATGAATCGCTTTCCGTACAGGCAATTACCGGACAACTATTTGGCATAGCGGCCCAAATACCCGATGCGCAAATTATATTTTTCTCACCCCCAAGTATACCAGGTTTTGGAAATGCTGCCGGAGCTGAGGTAAATTTATTGGATCGTTCGGGCGGTAGTTTTTCTGATTTAGACCAAACCAATCAGGAATTTATTGCAAAGCTTTCGCAACGGCCAGAAATTCAATATGCGCAATCGTCATTTAATACGCGTTATCCGCAATACGAAATGACCCTGAATGTGCCATTGGCAAAGGAAATGGGCGTTTCTGTACAAACAATTTTCAACACTTTGCAGGGATATATAGGAAGCATTTTTGCCGCAGATTTTTCACGATTTGGAAAACAATATCGCGTTTATGTTCAGGCTCTGCCAGAAGACAGGGCGAATGAAAGCGACCTTAATAATCTGTACGTACGCACCCAAAGTGGAGAAATGACCCCCATTACGCAATTCGTTACGCTTAAAAGAGTGTACGGGCCACAATCGGTTACGCGTTTTAACCTGTTCAATTCAACAAAGGTTACTGCCGCGCCCGCACCCGGCTACAGTTCGGGAGATGTTATTGCTGCCGTGGAAGAGGTAACCAAAACCCTTCCAAGTAATTTCGATATTGCATATTCCGGTTTAACGCTGGAAGAAAAAAGTGCGGGTAACCAAACAATGATGATTTTTATACTTTCAATTGTCTTCGTTTATTTCCTATTAGCGGCTCAATATGAAAGTTATTTATTGCCATTCTCTGTGTTGTTTTCACTTCCGGTTGGAGTATTTGGCGCATATATTTCAACCCAAATAATGGGGCTCCAAAATAATATCTATTTCCAGATAGCCTTAATTATGCTTATTGGTCTCTTGGCGAAAAACTCAATCCTTATTGTAGAGTTTGCTTTGCAACGCAGAAGGCATGGCGAATCCATTCTACACGCCGCAGTAGCTGGCGCAGAATCTAGATTGCGCCCAATATTAATGACCTCCTTCGCCTTTATTTTTGGATTATTGCCGCTAGTGTTATCCAGTGGGGTGGGCGCTGCCGGAAACAGATCTATTGGTACTGGTGCCGTAGGTGGGCTTTTAATTGGTACCGTTTTGGGTGTTTTTATTATTCCCATCTTGTTTATTCTATTTCAATATTTACAGGAAAAAATTAGTGGTGCCCCAGTACAACATTTAGAAATTTCAGAAGAAAATACTTATGAAAAAGAATAGCATCCATAAAATTGCAATTCTGGTTAGTTTGCCATTTTTGCTTGTTTCCTGCTTTTCGGCTAAAGAATATGAACAGCCGGAAGTTGTAAACGAAGCGAACTATAGAACCGAAAACCTGCCGCAGGATACCTTGAGTATTGCAGCCCTTTCTTGGAAAGAATTGTTTACAGATCCAATGCTTCAAACCTATATTGAAGAAGGACTGCAAAACAATATGGACATACGCGTGGCGCTACAACAAATTCGAATCGTGGAATCTTATGTAAGTCAAGGCAAGGCCGGGTATTTTCCATCCTTAAATGGGACGGCAAAATACACCCATCAGGAATTGCCCGAAAACAACCAATTTGGAAATATATCTTCCATTGGCCAATATGAATTGAGCCTCGGCCTTTCGTGGGAAGCCGATATTTGGGGTAAAATTCGAAGTAATGAAAGAGCTTCACAGGCATCATACCTACAAAGTATTGCGGCCCATCAAGCTGTAAAAAGTAGGTTGATTGCCAATATAGCTTCGGTGTATTACCAATTGGTCGCCCTAGACGAGCAAATTCGGATTACCGAAGAAACCATAAGCACCCGTTCAAAAGGCTTGGAAACAACCCAGGCATTAAAAGAAGCTGGAAGCGTTACGGAGGTGGGCGTAAAACAGACGGAAGCCCAATTGTTTAATGCACAGGGTATCTTAATCGATCTAAAGAACGATGCCCGTTTATTGGAAAACACTCTTTCAATTTTATTGGGAAGCGCTCCACGTATGGTAGAACGTAGCAGTTTGGATAAACAGATTATTGAAACTCCGCTTAAAACGGGAATTCCGGCACAGTTGTTACGAAACAGGCCCGATGTTATGGCAGCCGGATTCAGTTTAATGAATGCCTTTGAACTTACAAATGCGGCCCGTGCCAGTTT
>CAXBDO010000049.1:0-11229 GCA_963974165.1 uncultured Aequorivita sp. | reverse complement strand
CGGGTACCCAAAGCGGCAAAATTGTTTCTCTGAAAGTGAGGTTTTTATCTTTAATACGGGATAAATAACGGGCAACATAGGTCATTAAAACCACCCCGGCCAAGGTGGAAGTTTGAAACGTAATGCCTACAAATGGCAGTCGAATCCAACGGCTTGCGTTGGCGCCATCTATGGTGGTGCCTTCTGCCATTGTAATAATCAATAATATAAAAACAACAGGTAGCGCAATAATAGACAAACCTTTAAAGTAGTGATAGGGTATTTTATGTACGCCATATAAAATTCCGAACCCTAAAACCAAATGCGAAAAATGTCGCAACAAATAAGGCAAAGTGCTTCCATCGCCATACAAGTAGGCCAAATTGCTACTGGAGCTATACACCGGCAAGAAGGAAAAGAGCGCCAATAGCCCTACTACCCCCCAGATTGCCTTATCACCCTGTATGTAATTGAAAACGTTTTTCACTTTCTTTTATCTTTCCTCTTTATTCTAACTTCTTTACTCTTTCTTCTATCTTCTTAATTATAGATTTCGGATTGCATCCTTAAACTGTCTGCCGCGATCTTCATAATTCTCGAACAAATCAAAGCTCGCGCAGGCTGGGGAAAGAAGCACGGTGTTATTTCGCTCTGCTAGATTATATGCAAGTTTTACGGCCGAAGCCATTGAATCTGTTTCAAAAATGTTGTCTACCACATTTCCGAAAGCGTTTATAATTTTCTGGTTATCTACCCCCAAACAGATAATTGCCTTTACTTTTTCATTTACCAATGGCAAAAGCTCGCTGTAATCGTTGCCTTTATCTACCCCGCCCACGATCCAAACCGTAGGGTTTTCCATGCTATCCAGGGCAAAAAATGTAGCATTTACATTGGTAGCCTTAGAATCGTTTATGTAAAGCACATTGTTTATTTTCAAAACTTTTTCCAATCTGTGTTCTACTCCTTGAAATCCTTCAAGGCTTTCACGGATGGTTTGTTTTCTAATTCTCAATAAGGTGGCTACTGTTGAAGCGGCCATAGCGTTCTTCACATTGTGTTCCCCTTGTATTCCTATTGTTGCGATTGGCATAGTAAATTCTGTATTATTTATTTTTATTATTATTTCGTTGTTTCTTTTAAATGCGCCCTGTTCCAATTCCTTTTTTACCGAAAATGGCAGCGGCTGCGATTTTATGGGATTCTGCGACAGCCATTTTATTATTTCTACATCATCTGCGTCATAGATGAAGTAATCTTCAGCAGTTTGGTTCATCGTAATCCTGAATTTTGAGGCGATATAATTTTCATATTTATAATTATACCTATCCAAATGGTCTGGACTTAGATTGGTTAAAACCGCAATGTGCGGTGCAAATTTCTTGATGCCGTCCAGTTGAAAACTACTCAGTTCCAAGACGAAGTTTTCATAGTTGCCTTCGGCTACCTGTTCAGCAAAACTTTTACCTATATTTCCGCCCAAAGCCACATTCAAACCTCCATCATTCAAAAGTTTATAAGTAAGGCTGGCCGTAGTGGTCTTCCCGTTACTACCGGTAATTCCTACTATGGTTGCGTCTGTATACTTCGAGGCGAACTCAATTTCAGACATTACCGCTATCCCTTTATCGTTCAATTTTTGAATAATAGAAGCAGTATCGGGTATGCCCGGACTTTTCATTACCGTATTTGCCGAAAGGATTTTTTCTTCGGAATGGCCTTCTGCCTCCCATTCAATCCCATTATTTTCAAGAACTTGTTTGTACTTATCCTTTATTTTTCCGTAGTCTGAAACAAAAACTTCAAACCCTTTCTTTTTTCCTAAAATGGCTGTACCAACCCCACTTTCACCTCCGCCCAAAATCACCAATCGCTGCTTCACGTTATCTGATTTTTAGGGTGACGAGGGTTATGATTGCCAAAAAGATTCCCACAATCCAAAAACGGGTTACAATTTTGCTTTCATGAAATCCTTTAATTTGATAATGATGGTGAAGTGGCGACATTCTGAAAATGCGCTTTCCTTCTCCAAATTTTTTCTTAGTGTATTTAAACCAACTTACCTGTAGAACCACCGATAAGTTTTCCATCAGAAACACCCCACAAAGGATGGGAATCAACAATTCCTTACGTACTGCAATGGCTATTACTGCTATTATACCGCCAATAGTTAAACTTCCCGTATCGCCCATAAATACTTGGGCAGGGTATGTATTATACCATAAGAAACCAATTAGTGCCCCTACAAATGCTGTTATAAAAATGGTCATCTCGCCCGTATTGGGGATGTACATTATGTTTAGATAATCTGAAAAAATTACGTTGCCTGAAACCCAGGCAAATAGCGCTAAGGTTACCCCTATAATTGCAGAAGTTCCTGCCGCAAGGCCATCTATACCATCGGTAAGGTTGGCCCCATTTGATACTGCAGTAATAATAAAAATGACGATGGGGATAAAAATTAGCCACACATAACTCTCGTAGTTTTCGCCCGCCCAGCTTATTAATGAAGAATAATTAAATTCATTTTGTTTTACAAAAGGAATGGTCGTTAACATAGACTTATCCTTCACATAAAAGGTGTTGGTCGTTTCCTTTTCAATTACACGGGCAATTTCGGTCTCGGCTTTTGGGTTTTGGATGGTACGCTCTACCACAATATCTGGATGCAGGTACATTGTAATACCTACAAAAAGCCCTAATCCAATTTGGCCAATAACTTTAAACAATCCGGGAAGCCCTTTTTTATCGTTTTTAAACTTTTTAATATAATCATCAATAAACCCAATAGTTCCCATCCAAAGGGTGGTGATTATTAACAGGATTACATAAATATTTTCGAGCTTAGCGAATAGCAGCGTTGGTATTAATGTTGCCAGAATTATAATAATTCCGCCCATTGTTGGGGTGCCGGCCTTTTCATTCTGCCCTTCCAAGCCAAGGTCGCGGATAGACTCGCCAACTTGTTTTTTTCTTAGGAATTCGATTATTTTTTTACCGTAAACGGAAGCTATAAATAGCGAAAGTATTACCGCTGCCGTTGCCCGGAACGAAATAAACTGAAACAAACCCGCACCAGGCAGATCGTATGTTTTATCCAAATAATCGAAGAGGTAATAGAGCATTTGGCTACTTTTTTAAATTGGTTAATGTTTCACTTACTATTTTAAAATCGTCAAAATCGAAGCGCTCTCCCTTAATCTCCTGATAGGTTTCGTGGCCTTTTCCGGCAATTAAGATTATGTCGTTTTGTTGGGCCATCTGGCAGGCTGCCTTAATGGCTTCCTTTCTATTTGTAATGGAAAGGGTTTTTTTATAGTGTTCGGCGGGCACGCCTGCTTCTATTTCGGCAATAATGTTTTCTGGGTTTTCGGTACGCGGATTATCGCTTGTAAAAACAACTTTGGTACTGAGCGATGCGGCTATATTTCCCATAATTGGGCGCTTTTGCGCATCGCGATCGCCGCCGCAACCTATTACGGTTATTACCTCTTCATTGCCAGTGCGAATGCTGTTTATTGTTTCTAACACATTCTTTAAAGCATCTGGAGTATGGGCATAGTCAACAATTGCCGTTATTTTCTTTTCAGAAATTAAATATTGAAATCTGCCATCCACACTTTCCAAAGTGCTCATTATTTGAAGTACTTCAAGCTCATCTAATCCCAATAATTGGGCGGTACCATAAATGGCCAATAGGTTATAGGCATTAAAGCCGCCAATTAATTGCACCCAGAGATCTTGGTTGTTTATTTTAAGAAGTTGCCCGGTAAACTGACTCTCCAGAATCTTGGCTTTATAATCTGCATAGGTTTTTAAGGCGTATGAATATTTTTTAGCCTTGGTATTTTGAAGCATTACCAAGCCATTTTTATCATCCAGATTAACCAGTGCAAAAGCTGATTTAGGCAAGCCATCAAAAAATGCTTTTTTTACATCGCGGTATTCCGCAAAATCTTTGTGGTAATCTAAATGGTCGTGGGAAAGATTCGTAAAAACACCCCCGGTAAAACGTAAAGCTTCTGTACGCTTTTGGTGTATTCCGTGAGAGCTAACCTCCATAAAGCAGAATTCAACGCCAGCATCTACCATCATTCGGAGATACCGGTTAATGGTTAGCGAATCTGGTGTGGTGTGCGTAGCCTTATGCTCCACATTACCCACCATAATTTTAACGGTGGAAAGCAGACCCGCCTCCGTTCCCGCCTTTTTGAAAAGTTGGTACAATAATGAAGAAACCGTGGTTTTTCCGTTGGTTCCTGTAATACCAACAAGTTTTAATTCTTCGGAAGGATTGCCATAATAATTTGCCGCCATTATGGCTAAGGCGCTATGCGAATCGGCAACCTGTATATAGGTAATTCCGTTTACTATTTTTTCCGGCAAGGTTTCGCAAATTACCGCCAAGGCACCTTGATCTGCAGCCTTGTTTATAAATTGGTGCCCGTCTGAAACAGTACCTTTTATTGCTATAAAAACATCATTTAAGGAAACTTTTCGCGAATCGAATTCCAAGTTGTTAATGGCCACAGAAGTATTGCCAACGACGCTTTCGATGGTTACTTTATACAATATATCCTTTAACAATATCACGATAAATTCAATGTTATTAGTTGGCCTTTTTTCAAAATTTCGCCAGATTTAATAGATTGGGCAGCAACTTTTCCGTTACCCACAATCTGCACCCTAAGGCCCAGATTTTCCAATAATGAAACCGCATCCATACCCGCCATTCCCGTTACGTTCGGAATTGTTTTTGAAGGCTGCTGCAGCTTGGCATAATATTTTTCGAAATCTTTTTCAATTAAAGGATCTGGATTTTCAATGTTTTCCACCTTATCTATATTTCTTGATTCGGTAAATATTTTTTGCGCCACCCTTTTAAATACGGGCCCAGATACATCGGCCCCATAAAATCCTTTTTTAATACTTGGTTTGTGGATAATTACAATGCAGGAATATTTAGGATTTTCTGCAGGGAAAAATCCGGCGAAGGACGAAACATAACGTCGATTGCTTTTCCAGTCGGGCATCCAATATTCAGTTTGTGCAGTCCCCGTTTTGCCGGCCATTGAGAAGTCTGGCGAATAGAGCGATTTACCCGTGCCGCGCTTCACAGTATTTTTCATTATTTCTTTAATTTCATTCAAGGTTTTATCTGAACAAATTTTAGGGTTGATAATTTTGGTTTCATAAGCCGTAACTTTTTCATTCCATGCGCGTACCTCACGAATAAATCGAGGTTTTACCATTACGCCATTGTTTGCAATGGCATTGTAAAATGTGAGGGTTTGTAAGGGCGTAATACGCAAACCGTAGCCATAAGACATAGATGGCAGGGCATTTTTGCTCCATTTTTTATCTCCTGGCTCCGGAATCATTGGCTGGCCTTCGCCTTTAATAGCTACGCCCGTCTTTTCATTCAGGTGCCAACTTTTTAATCTTTTGATGAATTTATTTGGGTTCTGCGAATAGTTTTCGTCAATAATAGTGGCAAGACCAATATTTGATGAAACTTCCAAGGCCCGCGCCGCCGAAATTTTTCCGAAACCACCACGATGCGAATCGTTGATGGGTCTCCCATAAAATAATTTTCTGCCATTACCGGTATCAACCACAGTGCTTGTATCAATAACCTTATCTTCAAGCGCAGCCATTAGGGCCATAACCTTAAAGGTAGAACCAGGCTCGTGCGATTCGCCAATGGCATAATTAAGTTTTTCGTAATAAGTACCGTCAGAGGTGCGCCCCAAGTTTGAAACCGCTTTTATCTCTCCCGTTGCAACTTCCATTACAATTACGCTTCCGTGTTCGGCTTCGTAATATTCCAATTGTTTTAAAAGAGCATGGTGGGCTATATCTTGGATATTCACATTTATGGTTGAAACAATATCATACCCATCCTGCGGCTCAATTTCGTTATCATCAGAAATCGGCTTCCACTGGCCTTTGGCTATTTTTTGTTTTAGGCGATGCCCTTCCTTTCCGGTTAAAAGTTCATTAAAGGCGCCTTCCAAACCAACTGCGTAATAACCCGGACGGTCATAAGCCTCATCGCCTACGGTGCGTTGCGCTATTTTCCCAATTGGATGTTCGCGAACGGTACGCTGCTCTACAATAATTCCACCTTTATAGGGACCTTTTTTAAAAAGTGGCATATTCTTCACCTTTATATAGTCTGAATACCCCAAATTTTTCACCACCAACAAATACCTGTTTTTATCGGCACGGGCCTTGCGAAACATATTTTGGTAATGTGAAACCGGCTTCCCGAACATAGCACTAAGACCTTCAGAAAGCGGCAATAGGTTTTCCTTAAAATCTTCAGAAGTTACAGTAACAGCATCAAACCGAATGTCATATTTTGGAACGGAGGTCGCCAAAAGGCTACCATCATCGGCATACACGTTGCCCCTATTGGCGGGGATTACAAAATTTTTGGTAGTGTTCTCTTTGGCCAGCTCTCTGTATTTTTCGCCATCGGCGAACTGGATATTCATCAATTTAATACTTATAGCAAGCGCAAAGAGAAACATACATCCGGCAATGATGTATAAACGGTTCAATATGTTTTTTTCTTCGAATGCCATTTTTAGTGTACAAAATTCAGTGATCAGTATTCAGTGGTCACTGGTCAGTTTATTATCTCAGTTGTTTTAATTTCTCTTTATTCGTTCCTCTTTTCTATTTTTCTTTTCTCTCAACTTGTTTTGCACTATTCCCAACTAATCTTCCGCTTCAACAATACGAATTCGTTTTGGTGGGCTGGAAGAAGGTTGCAGGCCTTGGTCTTCCATAGCTGCAATAATTTTGCTCTCCATGCGCGATTGCATCAATAGCATACGCACATCTACATATTCGCTCTTTAATTCTTTCACTTGCGCGCTGAGCTTTGAAATCTGGTGTACTTTCTTATCGGCACTGTGAGAGCTGCTAATCATCACCAAAGCCAGGACAGACAGAAAAATGATGAAACGCCAGTTTTTCAGCGCATCATCACTTACCAAAAATTTTCCTTTGATTATGTTATAAAAGCCTTCCTTCATTTTATAGTTTCTCGGCTACTCGAAGCTTGGCACTTCTAGCGCGATTGTTTTGCTTTATTTCTTCCTTTGTGGGAATTATAAATTTTCCCACTGCTTTAAAAGGCACTTCAACTCTTCCAAATACATCTTTTTCAGGCTCGCCCTCAAAAAGTCCGCTGCGGATGTAGCGCTTAACCAATCTATCTTCCAATGAATGGTAACTAATCAGGCTAATTCTGCCACCAGGTTTTAATACTTCATTTGTTTGAAGCAAAAATTCCTTTAAAGCTTCCAATTCTTGGTTAACCTCAATCCGAATAGCTTGATAGATTTGGGCCAAAACCTTATTTTCCCTATGTGCCGGCAGAAATCTGCTTAGCACCTTTTTAAGCTGTTCGCTTGTTTTAATTTTTTCCTCTTGCCTCGCCTCTACTATTACACGCGCCATTGCAGGTGCGCTTCTCAATTCGCCATAATCGGCAAGAACGCTGCGCAATTGCGCCTCTTCATATTTGTTGACAACTGTAAATGCCGAAAAATTACTGTCGCGGTTCATACGCATATCCAAATCTGCTTCAAAACGGGTTGAAAATCCGCGCTCGGCAACATCAAACTGATGCGATGAAACCCCGAAGTCGCCTAAAATACCATCAACATTTCTGTAGCCATGAAATCTTAAGAACTGTTTCAGAAACCGAAAGTTTTGGTTGATGAGAAGGAACCTTGGATCGTCTATTGCGTTTTCCAAAGCATCCTTATCCTGATCAAAAGCAACAAGTTTTCCGTCTGGCCCAAGGTGTTTTAATATTTCACGGGAATGGCCACCACCGCCAAATGTAACATCCACATAAACCCCATCAGGCTTTATGTTTAGACCCTCAACAGTTTTTTCGAGCAATACCGCATTATGATATTCCATCCCCTTCGCTACTTTTGTTTCCCATTACTTCTTCTGCCAAATCTGCAAAATCGTCATCAATAGCTTGTTCGTATTTATCCTTATCCCAGATTTCAACAATATTTATAGCGGAAGAGAGTACAATTTCCTTACTGATGCCCGCAAAAGAAAGCAGGTCTTTAGGAATCAACAAGCGCCCAGTACCATCCAGCTCCACAGTTTTTACGCCGGCAGTAAACCTTCTAATAAAATCGTTGTTTTTTCTACTGAAGCGATTTAGTTCGCCCATTTTTAACATCAGGGCATCCCATTCTTTCATAGGATAAATCTCCAAACACGGTTGAAAAACTGCGCGTTTAATCACAAAACCATCAGGAGCCAAGGCAGCCAACTGCTTTTTAAGTTTTACCACTTTGCAACCCACTGCCAATCTAAATTTCAAAAAACAAAGGCGGCGCATGATTAGACGCTATGAAAAATTTTTGTTTACTTTTGTCTTTCTAAATTGCACCAACCAAGGATGTCAAAAAACTTTAAGAAAGAAGGAAAATTTTCATATTTAGAAATAGGTGAAGGCACACCAATTGTTATCCTTCACGGACTTATGGGAGGCTTGAGCAATTTTGATGGCGTTGCCGATTTCTTTCCTCCAAAAGGATATAAAATCCTAATTCCCGAATTGCCTATTTACAAAATGACCCTATTGCGTACCAATGTGAAGAACTTTGCGAAATACGCAGCACAGTTTATAGATCATTTGGGCTATGAAAATGTTATTCTGTTAGGAAATTCGCTTGGCGGACACATTGGTCTGCTTTGCACCAAAATGTACCCTGAAAAAGTAAAAGCGCTTATAATTACCGGAAGTTCTGGTCTTTATGAAAGTGCGATGGGCGAGAGCTACCCCAAACGCGGCGACTACGAGTATATAAAACAAAAAGCCGAAAACGTTTTCTATAACCCCGCCATTGCAACTAAAGAAATTGTTGACGACGTTTATGAAACCGTAAACGACAGAACAAAATTAATTAGAACCCTTGCCATTGCGAAAAGCGCCATTAGGCACAATATGGCCAAGGATTTGCCTAAAATGACAACCCCTACCTGTATTATTTGGGGTAAAAACGATACCGTAACCCCGCCAGAAGTAGCCGTGGAATTCGACCAACTTTTGCCAGATTCAGATCTTTATTGGATCGATAAATGTGGCCATGCCGCTATGATGGAACATCCAGATGAATTTAACAGATTGTTGAGCGCCTGGTTGGAGAAAAGAGGGTTTTAACTGGTTTCAGGTTTCTAAAAAAAACATATTTTCTACATAATTTTAATTCAAAGATAAATGCATATTAAATCTGCGGAATTTTTAATGAGCAATAGCGATGTTGCCAAATGCCCGAAAGACCGTTTGCCGGAATACGCTTTTATTGGCCGAAGCAATGTGGGAAAATCTTCGCTTATAAATATGCTGATGCTGCGCAAAAGTTTGGCAAAAACTTCTGGCCGGCCCGGCAAAACCCAGCTTATTAACCATTTTATTATCAACAAAAATTGGTATTTGGTAGATTTACCGGGCTATGGTTATGCGCGCGTTTCAAAAAGCAGCAAAAAGGTTTTTCAGAAATTTATTACCAATTATTTTGAAAAACGCGAGCAAATGGTGCTTGCCTTCGTACTTGTAGATTGCCGCCACGAGCCCCAGCCCATAGATTTGGAATTTATGGAATGGATGGGCGAAAGCGGTATTCCGTTCAACATAATCTTCACCAAGGCAGACAAACTTAAACCAGGTGCTTTGGATCGTAATGTTGCCGCCTATAAGGAAAAAATGCTTGAAACTTGGGAAGAAATGCCCCAATATTTTGTTACATCAGCAAGCGACTCTACTGGCCGCGACGAGGTATTAAACTATATTGACGAGCTTAATTCCAACATTGTAAATTCAGATTTTTAATCCGAATTACTCCCGCTTCAGTTCAAGTTTTTCAGCGAAATATTCACAAAAATCGCGCATAGTAGCGCTCATTTTCTCATCGTTTGTTGCACGTTGAAAGGTATCGGCCATAGCGCTTAAGGTTTGGTGAAAGAAAACCTTCATCTCATCTACCGGCATATCTTTTGTCCAAAGGTCTATACGCAGAGATTCTTGCTTGTTATTGTCCCAAACAGATAGCATGACCGCCTTGGTCTCTTCATTTGTAACACCTCCATCTTCCGCAGTCCAACGGATGGTTTCAGGAATTTTATTTTCGTCTAAGCCTATGTTCAATCTTATTTCAGAAGTATGTTTTACAGCCATTATTTCTTCGGTTTGTATTTTGAATTTGTAAATATTTCATCAGCTTCCAACACCATTAATTGCTGGACGTCGGTTGCATTGTTTTCCATATAGGCGCGCACTATTTTCCAGCCTAAATATCTGCCCAACATTCCGGGAGATTCGTTATCAATTTCCAGATAGAATTTTGAAAAAGGTGCAGGATTTACAAAACGCGCCGCTAGTTTAGGGTCTGTACTATATAGCAATTCCTTTTCAATTAAATAGCGCCACATATATTCTTCATTTTCTTCGGCCCATTTGTACTCTTCCTCGGTATAGCCAATTTTATCGGCATCGCTTGTATTTGGCAACCAAAGATCCATTAAGTAAAGCTCCTTTCCGAAGTAAATAATTTGAGCCAAAAACGATCTGGTATTTGGAATTTTAATATACTGTCGCGCATATTTTTCGGCCACATCTGGCCCTATCTGCGTAGGTTTCATTTCCTTGGCAATGTATCTTTCAATGCCTTCGTAAAAATAATGTTCGGCACCCAAATAATTGTCCAAGCCCAATACCAACATACTGTCCGCCAAGATTACCTTGTTTCTGTAATCTACATCAGAGGTGGTGACGACTACTAAAGGCGTAGAAAACTGCGGAAAATAATATTTTATATGTTGAAACAACGGCACCAGTACATCTTCAAGTTTGGAATCATCGGCAAAGGTTTTTAGCACTTCATCTTCCAACTGGTTTTGAAGGGTATCGGTTAATTTTTCAACCCAAATACTATCGTTGTATTGCTTTGGAAAAAAAGAAGGGAATTCAGTTTTCAGTTTGGGCAAATCTGCCGGTGTAGCATTAGCGAAGGCTTTATCAAACCGGACTATTTCAACATCGATAGGAATTTTTTCAATATCCTTTTCAACCTTGCTTTCGTTATTGCACGAAACAAGAACTATCCCTAGAAGTAACAGGACCAAATATTTTTTCATACAAATAGTATTATTTGTGGTTAACGCAATTCCATTTTATTAATTTTACCTTTAACCACTTTTGCGCTG